>VBKI01000064.1:0-44224 GCA_005879535.1 Deltaproteobacteria bacterium
GGCGCCCGCCGGGGTACTACACACCACACCTACTGCGCGTTGATCTGCACCTTCGCGTTGGGCGCGACGTTGCAGCGCGAGTTTGCCGGCTTGACCTTGGACAGATTCGGAAACGTCTGATCGACCACGCAGGAGTCCATCGCCTGCCCCGACGCGCTCACCACGGTGCAACCGAATCCCGAGCGCACGCCCTGGTTGGTCCCGGCACTGACGGTGAGCAGACACGGGCTCCGGCCGATCTCCACCACGTCCGCCGCGATGAAGTTCGAGGGCTGGAAGATGGTGGAGATGGCGTACTTCGCGTAGTCGCCGGACTCGGGCGCCTGCACGCGGATGTAGAACTCTCCGGGCTGCTCGATGTCCTTGGTCACGGAGGTGCCACTGATCCGGTCTCCCTCGTCGTCCGGGTTCTTCATGAAGTACGCGGCGACCTTCGATCCGCGCTGCGGCTGGAGCACCTTGAAGGTGATGGTCAGCTTGCCGCGCTCCTTGAAGCTCGCCTTGTAGAAATGGAACTGCTTGCTCTTCCCGTAATCGACGTCGGACGTCTTGGAATCCGAAGGTAGCTTGAGCTCTTCCGCGCCTTCCAGCGAGCACGCCGGACCGCCGTTCTTGCAGGTATCGCCTTGCTTGAAGCTGGTCGCCAGCCGGTAGCGGCCCGCGTCGCCGGCGTCGTTCGCGAAGACCTTGATGTAGTAGTCGCCCGCCGCAAGATCGTTCTTCGCCAGGCCGGCCACCGGGTCGATCTTCTCCGGAGCGCCCTGCGGCGGGATGAACTCCGCCGAGAGATTCGCGCCGCGGCTGTCGAACTTCATCGCCAGCGCGCCTTCCGCCGTCAGCGGCACCTTCCACCAGCAGGTCCGCTTCTGCGCCGAGTAGTCGACGGAATCCTCCACCGCGCCATCGGCCTTGAGCTCGCGCGCAGTGCCCTGCGTCTTGCACGCTTGCTGGGCAGCGTCCGGATCGTCCGGCTTGTAGACTGTTCGCACCTCGACGCGGGTGCGGATCACGTCCTTCCACGGCTCCATCACGGCCACGTAGTAGGTCCCCGGCTGGAGCTCCTTGGCTTCCACCTTCTTCCCCGGTTCGCCTTTCGCGATCGGCTCGCTCCCGCTGCCCTCCGAGTAGACCGCCAGGGAAATCTGCGCCTGCGGATTCACCGGCTTGGCGCTGGCAATCAGCGCTCCCGGCGCGGGCAGCTCATATCGGAAGGCCGCGATGTACTGATTGCCTTCGTTCGACAGCGTCGCTTCCTGTTTCTTCCCGAGGGTGCCCTCCTGCGACTCCTTCGAGATCGAGAACTTCTCTGGCCAGGCGATTGGGTTCCAGCCCGCGTGGCAGGCGATGATGGCGAGGGCGCCGAGTGGAAGGACGGAACGAAGATATCTCTGCATGGATGTCCTTTTCGTGATGCCTACTCGAGGCCGTATTTCTTCGGATTGTTCCCGACGATGGCCGCGGCGAGGATCTGCGGGACATACTCCAGCGTCTCCTCGGGCAGCTTCTTCAACCGGTAGAGGTGCCAGAAATCGCGCTTGTCCTTGCGGAACCCGCCCGGCTCCTGCGCGATCTTGTGCAGCACGCGCCGCATCCCGTTCTCGCCCTTGTTGTAGGAGGCGAGGGCGAGCATGAAGGAGTCCTCGCCGAACTCGGCGAGCAGATTCGCCAGATAGCGCGCGGCGGCGTGCGTGCTCTTGAGAACGTCGGTGCGCTCGTCGATGCCGCGCTTCCGCTCGATCCGGAGCTCGAACTCGCGGGCGCGGGACTCGATGAACTGCCACATCCCGCGCGCTCCGGCGCTGCTCTCCGCCAGCGGGTCGAACTGCGACTCCGTCCAGGCCACGTACGCCATCTCCTCCGGCAGCCCCCGGGCGGAGAACTCCTTGATGATCATCGGCCAGTACTTCTGCTTGCGGGCGTAGACCTGCTTCGTGTTGGACCTGCGCAAAGTCGCGTCGATGTGGTGCTTGAGCCGCTGCTTGAAGATGGGTGGCACCACGTACGTCTGGGCGTTGAACTTGGCGAGGAGGCGGCGGATCTCGCGATCCAGCTCGTCGCCGGACTGCTCGATCTTCTCCGCCTCGCTCTTGTCCTTCTTCTGCAGCTCGCCGATGGCGGCCTGGGCCTTTCCGGTCAGCGCGGTGAGCTGCTCTTCCAGCGAAACCAGTTTGTCGGGGTCGGTTTCGATCTGCATCGCGACCTGGATCTTCGAGATCTGTTTGTCGAGGCCGTCCTTCTTGTGGAGGATTTCCTCGATCTGCTTCTTCTGCTGCCAGATCACGAATCCGAGCGCCCCGAAGCCGGCCAGCGAGAGGAGCACGATGGCCATCACGATCTTCGCGGTCTTCTTCCGGTCCTTGCGATGGGTGACGGCCTCCACCCGCTTGAGGGTGTCGGCCATGATGAACATGGTCTGACCGGACGACTTTCCTCCGGAGAGCGCGCGGGCCTGCGAGATCTTGACCTGCGCATCGCGGGCCAGCATCGCGGCATCCTGCGACGGAGGGAACAGATCGGGCGGAGGCCTGCGCGCGACCGGCACCTCGAACGCCGGAGCACCGTTGATCCGCGGCGTCGTGCGGAAGGTGTCCTCGACGTCGAAGCGCACTTCCGGGCCGCCCTGGGCGCCGAAGACGATCTTGTCGCCGGAGCGCAGCGCGTGCGTGCGCACCAGCTTGCCGTTCACGAATGTACCGTTCGTCGAGCCCACGTCCACCACCACGTAGCGCCCGCCCTCGAAGCGGATCTCCGCGTGATGACTCGAGACGCGCGTGTCCCGGTGCGAATCGAAGCGCACGTCGCAGTCCTCGCCGCGGCCGATGCGGATCACCGCCTTCGGCGACATCGACGCGGTCCCCTGCAGGCTGCCGGTGAGATGGGTGAGTCGAATCAAGTCCCGCTCTTCTGCGTGATCTCGGTCGTCTCGAGCTCTTCCTGGTAGTACTCGGCCGTCTTCTCCTTCGATTTCACCGTCCCCAGCGACTCCTCGAGCGCGGCCGAGACCTGCTCGCAGGAGGGGCCCGGAACGCACAGCACCTTGATCGACACCTCCCCGTTGGGAAGGATGGTGATCTCCATCTTCTGCTTGTCGGCCATTGCGGTCGCCCCCCTCGGGCTACCAGCGGGAAACGGCGAGCCGGATGGTGCCGTCCGCCTCGACCTGTTCCTCGTCGAGCGTGAAGCCCTGCTTGGCCACCTCGGCCTTCACCTTGTGCTTCGCGTAGCACTGGACGATGCGCTGCTGGATCTTCGCGGCCTCTTCGTTGGTCTCCTCCTCGATTCCCCACCAGTCCGCGACCAGCTTGTAGGTGCTCTCTTCCGTGAGCTGCAGCCCGATGTCGTAGCTCTTCGTCGCCTTGATCTTCGCCTCGGCGGTGAGCGTCGAGCCTTTCCACCCGCGCACCTTCACCAGCTGGTTCTCGGTGGCCTGCTCGAAGGCGAGCCCCAGCTCCTCGAGCGCGGCCTTGAGCGCGACGAGATCGTTGATCTTCGTCTCCACCTGCGTGAAGTGGCTCACGCCGACTTGCCTCCCACGTCGATCTCGATCTTGCGGCCGGCCTCGGCACCGCCGTCGCCCTGCCAGCTGGAAGAGGCCGGGCGCGCGCGCGTCTTGCACCAGTTGCGCAGCGCCGCGATCTTCTCCTTCATCGTCCGCGAGAGCGGCACCGTTTCCTGAAGGGAGTGCAGCACGCCCTCGGAGGTGAGCACGCCGGTCTTGCCGTTGCGGTCGTACTCGTCGAAGAGCGCGGAGACGATGGCCTGCTCGATCTCCGCCCCCGTCATTCCCTCGCTCTTCTCGGAGATGAGCTCGAGGTTGAACTGCTCCGGATCGCGGCCGCGTCGCTTGATGTGGATGGCGACGATCTCCTTCCGCTCCGGCAGCGTGGGCAAATCGACGAAGAAGATCTCGTCGAAACGCCCCTTGCGCATCATCTCCGGCGGCAGCTCGTCGACGTTGTTCGCGGTGGCGATGACGAAGACCGGGCTGGTCTTCTCCTGCAGCCAGGTGATGAAGCTGCCGAAGACCCGCGCGGCGGTGCCGGCATCGCTGTTGTTGGAGCTGCCGGTCCCCGAGAAGCCCTTCTCCAGCTCGTCGACCCAGAGGATCGAGGGCGCCACGGCTTCGGCCATCTGGATGGCGCGGCGCATGTTCTCTTCCGAGCTCCCGACGATCCCGGCGAAGATCTTGCCGACGTCGAGGCGCAGGAGCGGCAGCCGCCAGGCTGCGCCCACCGCCTTGGCGGTGAGCGACTTCCCGCCGCCGGGGATCCCGATCATCAGGATGCCTTTGGGCCTGGGCAGGCCGAACTGCCGGGCTTCCTCGCTGAATGCGCTCTGGCGCTTGCGCAGCCAGCCCTTCAGCACGTCGAGCCCGCCGATGTTGTCCATCTTCTCCTGGGTGCGGAAGAATTCCAGCACCCCGCTCTTGCGGACGATGCGCTCTTTCTCGGAAAGGATGACGTCGATGTCGAAGCTGCCGCCGGTCTGCTCCAGCGACTTGGCGAAGACTCCTTCTGCCTCGTCGGCGGTCAACCCGAGCGCTGCCTCCACCACGTGCTCCCGCTCCTGCCCGGAAGGGATCTTCGCTCCGGTGTTCCGCGAGACGCGGTCGAAGATGGCGTCGATCTCCAGCAGCTCGGGCAGCGGGTACTCGACCACCGCCACTTCCTTGTCGAGCTCGGGAGGAATGGCGAGGAGTGGCGAGATGAGAAAGACGGTCTTCAGCTCCTCCTTCAGCTTGCGCCCGATGTCGCGGAGCAGTCGCACCACCTCGGGGTTCTTGAGATAAGCGTGCAGGTCGCGGAGGATGAAGACGGCGCGCTCGTCCGCCTTCGCCTCCACGACGAAGCGCAGAGCCTTCAAGGGGTCCTTCGAATCGCCCTGGGGTTCCTTGCCGAGTCGCATGCCCTCGGTCACGCTCCAGGTATAGATCTTGGTCTTGTAATTCTTCTCCCGCTCGCGCGCGTGCAACACGTCGGCGATGCTCTTCTCGACCCGCTTCTCCTCGCTGGAGAGGATGTAGATCAGCGGGTACCGGGCCCGCATGAGGTGCTCGATGTCCTTGTCCACCCGGCGGAGCTGCGCCTGGCGCTGGACGTCCTCCGCCACCTCTTTGGGCTGGCTCGAGAGCGCCATTGCTGGGGCCGCAGCAGCCTTTTTCGGCGCGCCGAACGGATCGGCCTCGAGGGGAGTCATGGGGTGAAAAAGGCTAGCACGCGCCGTCGAGGGCGGGCAAACCAGCGCGGACCTCGGCCGCCGCGGCGAACACGTGGAATTTCGCGGCGGTTGCGGCGCGCGCGGCCTTGGCGTTACCGTCCGGCCGTGGACTTCACCGCGCACCAGGCGCCGATGGCGCTGCAGCGGCTCAAGGACCAGGGCGGCTTCAACGGCGACCGCATCGAATCGTGCGCCATGCCTACGGTCTTCGCCAGCGGCTCGGACTGGCTGCGCACGGTGGTGGAGAAGAGCGACCTTGCCGAAGGAAACCTGGCCGGCACGCGCATCCGCGAAACGACGTTCGCGCACACCGCTTTGCGCAAGGCGCGGCTGCGGGGCGCCAGGCTGGAGCGGGTGGAGCTCTACTTCTGCGACCTGAACGAGATGGATGCGGCGCAGCTCAGCGGACGCCGATTGAAGGTGCACGGTTGCGAGGCCATGAACGCGGTCTTTTCCGGCGCGCAGCTCTCGGTCGCGCGGTTCGAGGACACCAAGCTGTACCGGGCGAAGTTCGATGGCTCGCTCATCCTGCGCACGATCTTCACCGATGCGCGCCTCGGCGCGGCCTCGATGGAAAAAGCGGACTTCTCCAATGCACGACTCATCGACGTCTCGATGCGCGGGGCGAATCTAATGGGAGCCTCCTTCGCCCGCGCGACCTTGATCGGCGTCGACCTGCGCGACGCGGCGCTGACCGGCGCCGACTTCTCCGGCGCGACGACCATCGGCTGCTACCTTCCAGCGGAGCTCGGGACATGAGCGGTGAGCGTCAGGACATGGATCCCGCCGCGCAGGTCGCGGCGGAGCTGCGCGCGCGGCTGCGTTCACTGGGCGCCGACGAGGTGATCGAGCTCTGCGCGCAGCTTCTCACCACGTACGTGGTAGAGGGCGTCCTACCTCTCTCCCGCGCCAGCGAGAGCAGCGACCTTGCTCCGGACGTAGTGGGCGAGGAGACGTTCGCGCAGATGCTCAAGCGCCTCAAGGCGGCGAAGAAGGACTCCGTCCTCGAGCGGTTCATCATCGATGGCGAGAACATCTCCGTGCGCATCGAGGGCCAGGGAGTGCTGCCGATCACCGAGTACCGGCGTCCGGTCGGTCCGCCGCCGTCGGGGCCGGGCGTCACCGTGCAGGTGGTGCCACGCCGGGAAAGCGTCCCGGGTGCGGCGGGCAGCATCTACAACCGGTCGCTGTATCAGCCAGACGCGCCGGCTCCCGTGCGTGGGGCGCCGCAACCGGCGCAGCAGCGGCCGCAGCCCGCAGGGCAGACCCCGCCGCCGCCGGCTCAGCCGCAGCAGCCGGCGACGCAGCAGCAGAAGAAGCCGGAAGAGCCGCGAAACGATCGGTTCTCGCTGATCGAGCTCGAATGATCGCGGGAGCTAAGGGCTCAAGAGACTGAGCAGGGTGTCCAGATAGGTCGACACACTGTCCCACGGATTCCTGTCCGGAGGAGCTCCGTCGTCAGTGACGTATTGATACGCGACCGATGCCCGATTCGCGGTCACCTGGCTGGCGGGAAACTCGGACGACGAGACCGCGTAAGACAAGGTTGCGAAGTTGTACCGGCTGTAACTCGCCTGCCAGGCCGGGAACGACGTAGGCACCGCGGTGTTTTCGTAGATGACCAAGGTATCGACGGTCCCAATGTAGCTCGGGATCGTGGACGTGCCCGGATTGCCGACGACGAAGTCGAAGCCGATGCTTTTGGCGTAAGAAGTCAGCGTCGAATAGTAGCTCTCCTTCCCCGCGGTGTTGCTCATCTCGTCGAGGAAAAGGGCGGTCACCTGCGGGTACCACGTTCTCCAGTTCCTGATGTCGCGTTCGACCTTTGTCAGGGAGCGCTTGCCGTATTGCGTGTAGACGTATCCCGCTACCTTGCACCCCCCATCGATCAGCGCACCGATTCCCTTCGACCAGCCCGGATCGAACGAGGGACCCGGGCCATTCTGGTTGTTGACGATGGGAATCACGGCAATCGACGACCACTTCTGCTGCTCGCTCGCAACGAAGCTCCACGCAGCCGCCACGTTTCCATTGGCGTCGGTGGGCCAGCTGTAGAGCGGAATGATGGACCCGCCGACCTGGGAATAGGCTGCTGGCGCGGGGTCGCGCATCGTGCCCGCAATCGTACCCGGATCGGCCTGGTTGGCATTTTCCTGGGTGCCGCCGCAGCCCACCATCGCTGCGATGATCAACGCCGAGCGGAATCCTCTCATGGGGCCTCCTCGCAGGAGGCGCCTACCACGCGACCCCGGGAGGATCCATCATGAAAGCTAGCGCTGCGCCCGCTCTCGCTCGCCCTGCTTCTGGGCGACCACCGGCTGCTTGCGGTGCACCACGATGGTCCGCTGGGTCTGCAGATCGTCGTCCTCGCGCGCGATGATCACCACCGTGCTGTTTCCGGGCTTGAGCGGCAGATCCGTCTGGAAGTCGAGCTGCGTCGGCGCTCCCATCGCCTGCTGCCCCGGCTTGCGCGAGGTGCGGAAGAAGACCTTCCGGTAGTCGTTCTCGTGCTGCACGAAGATCTGCAGATCGCGCATGCCATTCACGTCCACGGCGCTGCCGGTGAGCGAGAGGTGGTCCTGATCCGTCTCCACTCCGCCGCGCGAGGTGTCGAGGTTCGCGAGCCGGATCGCCGGCGCTTCGCTCTGCATCAGCTCGCTCACCGTCTTCAGATTCGGCTTCGCTCCCGGCGCCTCCTTGCCCGCGGCGATGGGCAAGAATCCCATCCGGCCCTTCTGCCACTCGACGCGCCAGAAGGGGCCCGCCTTGCCGTGCACGGAAAGCACGGCGCCCTTCTTCACCGTGGCCAGCTTCGCGCCGGCCTCCTGCGCGGTGGCGAGGATCAGGGTATCGACCTGGACGCGCACCGGCTGCGTCGCCGCGGCGAGAGGTACCGCCGGCGCCGCGGGGAGCAGCAGCTTGTCTCGCTGCGCCTCGTACAGCTCCTTGTCGCCGACCTCCAACCGCACCGGGACGACGTCCTCCAGCGCCTTCTTCACCTCCACCACGAAGGTGGCGCTCTTCATCTCGCCTGGCTTGATGGGGCCGAGCTTGGTGCGACCCTTCTTCACGTTGATGCGGTCCTCGGAGAGGTTCCGCAGGGCGGCGTAGGCGTCGAATGCGGTGCCGACGCCGACGTTCTTCACGTCGACGATGATCTCGGCGGTATCGCCTTTCTCGCCCTTGTGCAGAAGCCCGTCGTTGCCGACGATCTGGTACGACCAGGCGAAGGCAGGCCGCGGCAGCTCGGCGATGTCCGTCTCCGCGCGCGCGTCTTCGAGCGGGTCTCCCGCGTCGTCCTCCCACTTGAGCGTCACGTCGTCGCGCCGCGACGGCATGTAGCGCGGGATCTTGATCGGCACGGTCCAGGTGCGCTTCTCACCCGGCAGCAGCTGGCCGAAGACGAACTCGCGCCGATCGAGCACCGCATTGTCGCTCTTCGTGTACGCCCGCAGCCGCGCCAGCGGCGTGGTCCCGGTGTTGTGCGCCGTGACCGCCACTTCCATGCTGCCGCCGGCCTGCGTGCGCGGCGCGCGAATCTCCGCCTGGACCCGCGCCTGGCCCTTGGGCGCATTCGCCGCCAGGGGCGACCAGTTCAGCCCCATCGCCTCGAGCGACTTGCGCACCCTCTCCAGCTCGGCGGCACGGCGCTGCTCGACGAACGGCTTCGCCTGCTGCAGCTGCTGCCGGCGGTCGGTCGCGTTGGCGTGCATGAGCATGTCGCGGCAGAACTCGATCTGGTAGTCCACCACCACGCCGTCCTCGTCGGACGGGTCGTCGTCGTCGTCCTCCGGCGCCTGTCCGGCCTCGATCAGCTCGCGGTTCTTCCGCTCCTTGGCGGTCTCATCCTTCACGAACCGCAGCGTCTCCGCCGGCTTCTGCTGCACCCGCTCGCGGCCCGCCTTGGCCTGCTCCTCGTCGCGCGCGAAGCCGTTGAAGAAGTGCTTGTCGTAGTCCGCCTCCCGGAACGTCTTGGGCGGAGCGAAGAGGTCGATGCGATCCTTGACGATGCGCGCCGGCACCAGCTCGATGTCCGGCACGATTCCGACTTCCTGGATGGAGACGTCTCCGGGAGTCAGGTACTGCGCGATGGTCAGCTTGAGCGCGCTCTCGTCGCCGGTGTCGCGGTCCTTGAAGTCGTAGAGGACCTGGACCGAGCCCTTTCCGAAGCTCTGCCGTCCGACGATGACCGCGCGGTTCAGGTTCTTCAGCGCGCCCGCCACGATCTCCGAGGCGGAAGCGCTCTCGCTGCTGATCAGCACCGCCATGGGAAACTCGCGCTCGGCGCCGTCGGCGCGCGCCAGCTTCGGCTCGCGCAGCGTGCCGTTGACGCCCACGGTGGTGACGATGGTGCCTTCCTCGACGAACGCGTCGCTGACCTGGATGGCCTGCTCGAGCAGGCCGCCGGGATTCCCGCGCATGTCGAGCACCAGCCCCCGCAGGGTGCCGCCGTTCTGCTGCTTCATGGCGCGGATGGCGCCCATCATGTCGCGGGTGGTGGTGCCGGAGAAGCCGCTCAGGCGCACGTACCCGATTCCGTTGTCGAGCAGCTTGGAGATGACGGTCTCATACGTGACGAGCGCGCGCGTCAGGTCCAGTCGCCGCGGCTCGGCGCCCTTGTGCGCCACCCAGATGCTGACCTTGGTGCCAGGCTTGCCGCGCATGCGATCGACGGCTTCCTGCAGCTCCATGCTGACGGTGGAGTCGTTGTCGATCTGGGTGATGACATCGCCCTTCTTCACGCCGCCCTTGTATGCCGGCGTGTTCTTGAGCACCTTGCGGACGGTGAGCTTGTCCTCGATCATCGAGATCACGAACCCGAGTCCGCCGAACTCGCCGCGGGTCTGGACCTTCATCTCCTTGTAGACGTCGGGCTTGAGCAGCCAGGAGTGAGGGTCGAGGGTGGAGAGCATGCCGTTGATGGCGGCGTACTCGATCTCCCGCTGGTCGGACTGGGTGACCAGGTTGTCGCGCACGAAGCTGAAGACCTCGTGCATCTTCAGCGGGATCTGCCAGATGGAATCGATGTCCTTGTAGTCGAACTCGCGGCTGGCATTGCCGACGGTCACCCGCACCCGGTTCTCGGGGATGCTGGCGTTGGCGTGTCCGCAGCCCGCCGACTGCGCGCGGTTCGCCTCCAGGATGCCGCCCTGCGGGGCGCCATTCGCGGGACCCGCGACGGAGGTCCCCGGCTCGCGGTTGGCGAGGCGGTCGTCGCAAGGCGGCCCGCCGACCTCGACCATCACCTCGGCGACCTGGCGTTCCACCGCTTCGAGCGAGGCGGTGAACATCTCCTTGGGATTGATCCGGCTCGGATCGACGTAGTTGTCCTTGATCTGGACGATGGTCTTGCGAAAGACGTCGAGGCTCGCAAGGTCGTAGTTCTTGTCCTTCTGCGGATCGACGGCGGCGTGCGCCTCGCGCGCGCGCAGCGGACCGCGGTCGCTGGAGAGCGCAAGCAGCGAGGCGGCGATGGCGGCGGGAGCGATCAGGGCGAGGCGAGCGTGCTTGCGCATGGGCGGCGGCTCTTTCGGCAGGCGGGCTAGGGAAAAGAATAGCCAGCACGCCCCCTACCAACAAGGAACGAGCCGGTCCCCATCGTCTAAACAGCGGAACGTCTTCCGGCATGCCGAATTGCTCACCGCCGGACGACCGCGTAGCCCTTGGCCTTGAGGGCGGCGGTCAAGGCATCGATGTGCTCGGGTCCCCGTGTCTCGAGCGTCAGGTCAATCTCGGTGTCCCCGATGGCGCCCTGTAAAAATGCCCTGTTATGGTGCACTTCCAACACGTTGGCGCGCTCCGCCGCCACCGCGGCCAGCACTCCCGCCAGCATGCCGGGACGGTCGGGCACCCGGACTGCGATCATCACCCGGCGGCCCTCGACTACCAGGCCGCGCTCGATGATCCGGGCAATGATGTTGGGATCGATGTTGCCGCCCGACAGCGCGCAGACGACCTTGGTCGCAGCCTTGAGGCCGGCGATCTTCCGCTGCAGTAGCGCAGCGGCCGGAGCTGCGCCGGCGCCCTCGGCGACCGTCTTCTCACGCTCGATCAGGGCGAGGATGGCGTTCGCAACCTCTTCGTCGTCGACGCCGACGATCTCGTCGACGTACTTGCGGAAGAGCGGAATGGTCTTCTCGCCGGCGCGCTTGACGGCGATGCCGTCGGCCAGGGTGGTCGCGTTCGGGATCAGGATGGGACCGCCGGCATCCAACGCGGCCCGCATCTTCGGCAGGTGCGAGGACTCCACGCCGATGACGCGGACCGACGGCTTGAGCGATTTCATCGCCAGCGCCATCCCGCCGAGCCAACCCCCGCCCCCGATGGAAGCCACGAGCACCTCGACGTCGGGCACCTGCTCGAGGATCTCCAGCGCGCACGTCCCCTGGCCGGCGATGATCGCCTCGTCGTCGAAAGCGTGAATGAAGACGTAGCCCTTCTCTTCCTGGAGCCGGCGCGCTTCTGCGTAGGCGTCGTCGTAGTTGTTCCCGCAGAGCACGATGGCGGCGCCGAACTTGCGCGTCGCCTGCACCTTGCTGAGCGGGGCGGTCTCCGGCATTACGATGGTCGCGTGCATGCCGAGCCGCTGGGCGTTGAAGGCGACCGCCTGCGCGTGGTTGCCTGCGCTTGCGGCGACGACTCCGCGCTTGCGCTCTTCGGCGGTCAGCAGCGCGAACTTGTTCGCGGCACCGCGCTCCTTGAACGAGCCGGTGCGGTGCAGGTTCTCGAGCTTGAAGTGGATCTGCGCCGCGCAGAGCTCGCTGAACGGCTCGGAGAGAGGGCATGGAGTGACGGCGACGATGCCGCGGATGCGGTCGCGCGCGGCGAGTACGTCCTGCAGGGTGACCATCGCGGCGCAGGGTGAACGCCCCGCGCGCTCCGGTCAACACTCGCCGTGTGGGATGAAGACGCATGCGACGTGGGTTGTGTAAACCAGCGCAACGACTCAGTTTGGCGGCTGGGGGTACGGATGGCAGGCAAGGCAAGCGGCAAGGCGGTCGACCGGCTGGCCGTGGTGGACGAGACGCAGGCCGATCGGCAGACGATCGAGGTCTACGAGCTGGTGACACGCAAGGTGCGCGTCGGCCGGGTGCCGCTCTTGTTCAAGGCGCTGGCGGCCGAGAAGGCGCTCATGCCCTGCTGGGCGGCACTCCGGCCCGCGATCCGCGTGCGCGCTTTCGAGGAGGCGGCCGACGATCTGCGAGCGAAAGCGGCGCGTCTCGCCGTGGACCTGGGGTGTCCACTCATCGAGACGCAGCTCGAGTGGGCCGGATACGACGTCGACGAGATCGACCAGATCCGCGGCCAGGTCGACATCTTCCATTACGTCGACGCGAAGCTGCTGATGGCAGTCTGCGTGCTCGCCGAGGCGCTCTCGGGTGGAGTGGGCGGCGTCGCCCGCGGACCGCGCGGAGAGCAGCGGGTCCCGCGCGGCGTGCCGCACGACATGGATCCCATCGAGCTCGTGCCGGAGGACGCCAACGGAACGCTGGCGAAAGTGTTCCGGAGCATCCGCATGCACCTGGGACTGGGTCTGGTCCCGGACGACTTCCGCGCGCTGGGGCGGTGGCCGAAGTACCTCGATCTCGCCTGGGCCGATGCGCGCAAGCGGGACGACGAACCCGTCGCGCGCGCGGCGTTGAACGAGCTCGGCCGCTCCGCGGAGGACGCGGCGGCACAGCTTCCCGTCCGCGTGGAGATCCAGGAGGCGGCGCTGCGTGCTGCGGGAGCGGATCCCGCGCGGGTCCGCGCGCTGCTGCAGCGGTTCCGCCGCGCGCTGCCGGGACTCATCCTCGATCTGGCGCTCTTCAAGGTGCAGCTCGACGGCGCCGAGTCGGCGCGCGAGAGCCCGTTCCCGATCCGGTGGAAGTACATCTCGTCGGACGAGTACACGACCGTCGGCCTGGACGAGCCGGTGAAGCTGCGCGCCGGGGACCCGAAGAACCTCGACGAGGACGGCGGCCTCCCGCACCGCACGCACTGACCCGTCAGCGGATCTGCGCGACCTTGCTCCCGAAGAGGCGGTCCACCGCGGCCAACAGGTCATCGCTTGGGGCGACGCGGGTCCCTTTCAAGGCGATCTTCGTCTCCGACGCGCCCGCCACCACGATGCTGAGCGTAGTGCTGCAGGAGCCGGGGTATCTACCGAACAAGGTTTTCAACTCGACAAGCTTGTCGGACGTAGCCTGCTCCGCGGACAGCTTGAGCTCGATGCGCGTCGCCTTCGCCGCGCGCACATCGGCGAGTCGTGAGACTTCGTCGACCTTGATCTCCGGCGACGGCTCCGCGTCCTGTTGCTGCGCTTCGGCGCCGAACTTCTCGGCCAGGCGCACCATGCCGCGCACCAGCACCGGCTCGTCTCCCTTGAGCAGCGCTTCGTACTTCTGGATGATGTCGTCGTAGATCACGAGGTCACGCGCCCCCGTCAGATCTTCCAGTACGGCGAACGCGATCTTCTTGCCGGTCTTGGTGAGCCGTTCCCGCCAACCCTGCACGATCCCGGCGACCGTAACCTTCTCGAAGCCACGCGCCGTGCCGAGCGACGCACAGGTGTGCGTGGCGAAGCGCTTCACGTCCTCGGCGTATCGAGAAAGAGGATGGCCCGTGATGTAGAACCCGAGGGCCTGCTTCTCCAGCGCGAGCCGCTCGCGCTCGCCCCACTCTTCCTTGCCGAAAACCCGTTCCTCGGGCGCCTCGTCCGCTGCCTTCGGTCCGCCGCCGAACAAGCCGAACTGTCCTGACTCGCGATCCTTCTGCGCGGACGTCCCTTGCTGCAGCGCCGCCTCGATGCAGTCGAAGAGCGCCCGGCGCGGCTTGCCGGTGAAATCGAACGCCCCGGCGGTCACCAGCGCTTCGACCACCTTCTTGTTGATCTTGCGCGTGTCGATGCGGGCGCAGAAGTCGAAGAGACCGGCGAAGGGCTTGGTGCGCGCCGCGAGGGTGGCCTCGATGGCATTCTCGCCCACGCCTTTGATCGCGCCGAGCCCGAATCGAATGAGCTGCTGGCCAGGTTTCTTTGGATCGGGGCTGACGCCGAATTCCAGGTCCGACTCGTTCACGTCGGGCTGCAGAACCGTGATGCCGCGCGTACGCGCTTCTGCGATATGCGCCACGACCTTGTCCGTGTTGTCCTTCTCGGACGACAGAAGCGCAGCCATGAACTCGAGCGGGTAGTGCGCTTTCAGCCACGCCGTTTGATACGTGATCAATCCATAAGCGGTGGAATGGCTCTTGTTGAAGGAATAGGCCGCGAATTGCTCCATCGTATCGAAGAGGTCGGTCGCGAGCTTGACCTCGACGCCGTTCTTTTCGCAGCCTTCGACGAAGCCACTGCGCTCCTTCGCCATGAGGTCGGCCTTCTTCTTCCCCATCGCCCGGCGGAGCAGGTCGGCGCGGCCGAGCGAATAGCCGCCCAGCACCTGCGCGATCTGCATCACCTGCTCCTGGTAGACGATGACGCCGTATGTGTCCCGCAGGATGGCTTCGAGCTTCGGGTGCGGATACGCGACGCGCTCGCGGCCATGCTTGCGATTGATGAAGATGTCCACCATGCCGGAATCGAGCGGTCCCGGCCGGTACAACGCGCCCGCGGCGATGATGTCCTCGAATACCGACGGCTTGAGCTTCTTCACCATCTCGGTGAAGCCCGAGGACTCCATCTGGAAGATCCCGGCCGTGTCGCCGCTGGAGATCAGCTGGTAGGTCTTCCTGTCGTCGAGCGGCAACAGCGCGATGTCGAGGTGTTCCTCCGCCTTCTTGCCGCGGTTGATCAGCTTGACCGCGTTGCTGATCACGGTGAGCGTCGTCAGCCCGAGGAAGTCGAACTTGACCAGCCCCGCGAGCTCCACCTCGTCCTTCGCGAACTGCGTGACCAGCTCGCCGTTCTGGCCGCGGCAGAGCGGCACGTACTCCCAGAGCGGCTTTTCGCCGATGACGACCCCGGCGGCGTGCATGCCGGTCGAACGCGTCAGCCCTTCCAGGGCGCGCGCGTACTCCATGATCGCCTTGAAGACGGGCTTCTGCTCCTGGATCTGCGTCAGCTTGGGCTCGACCTCCAGCGCCTTCTCGATGGTCGCGGGATGCCCTTCGATCAAGTTGGGGATGTTGCGCGTCAGCTCGTTCACCTCGGCGAAGGGGACGCCCATCACCCGCGCGACATCCTTGATGGCGCTCTTCGCCGAGAGGGCCCCGTAGGTGATGATCTGCGCGACGTTCTCCTTTCCGTACTTCTCGGTGACGTAGCTGATCACCTCGCCGCGCCTGTCCTGGCAGAAGTCGATGTCGAAGTCCGGCATCGACACGCGCTCGGGATTGAGGAACCGTTCGAAGAGGAGGTTGTACGGAAGCGGATCGATGTCGGTGATCCGGAGCGAGTAGGCGACCAGCGAGCCCGCGCCCGACCCGCGGCCCGGACCCACCGGGATGCCGTTCCGCTTCGCCCAGTTGATGAAGTCCTGGACGATGAGGAAGTACCCGGAGAATCCCATCGTGATGATGACGCCGAGCTCCCGCTCCACCCTCTCGCGATACGCGTCCGTATCGATGCGCCGGCCCGTGCGCGCGATCTCCTCGAACCGCTGGTCGAGCCCCTCTCGCGCGCGCTTCTGCAGATAGCTGTCGAGCGTCTCGCCGTCCGGCACCTGGAACTTCGGCAGGTGCTTGTCCTTCAGGTTGAGATCGACGTTGCAGCGCTCGGCGATGAGCCAGGAGTTGTTCACCGCCTCCTTCCACTCGTCGCCGACGCCCGTGACCGCCTCCAGGGCCGCGTACATCTCCTGGGGCGACTTGATGTACAGCTCTTCGGTGTCGTGCCGCATCCGCTTGGGATCGTCGAACGTCCGCCCCGAGGCGATGGCCATCAAGACTTCGTGCGCCTTGGCGTCCTCGCGCCGCACGTAGTGGCTGTCAGCGGTGGCGACGAGCGGCACGCCTTCTTCGCGCGCCAGCTCGCAGATGCCGTGGTTGACCGGGAGCTGCTCCTTCAGAGCGTTGCTCTGGATCTCCAGGTACAACCTGTCCCCGAAGATGGACTTGAGATCGCGCACCTCGCGCCGGGCCTCGTCCATGTCGCCGCGGCGAACCGCCCGCGGCACCGCGCCGGCCATGCAGGCGGTGAGCGCGATCAGTCCCTCGCCGTGCGCTTTCAAGAGCGGCTTGTCGACGCGTGGGTCGTAATAGAACCCGTCGGTGAACGCCTTGCTGCTCAGGTAGCGCAGGTTGCGGTAGCCGACGTCGTTCTGCGCCAGCAGCACCAGGTGGTTTCCGATGCGCTGGGTCTTGTCTGCCATGCCCTTCTCGCCGGCGACGTACGCCTCGAAGCCGATGACGGGCTTGATGCCGTGCTTTTTCGCCTCCTGGTAGAAGTTGACCACGCCGAACATGTTCCCGTGGTCGGTGACCGCCACCGCCTTCATCCCGCTCTGGGAGCAGGATTGCATCAGATCCGGCAGACGGATGGCGCCATCGAGGAGGCTGTAGAGGGTATGCAGGTGCAGGTGAGCGAAGTCGGCGGGCATTGGCGCGGAGTGTAGCGCGCCTCCCTGACACGACGGCCAGGAAAAAGGTCACCGCTCCGGGAAGAGATCGCGCAGCGCCGCGTCCACGTTGTCGAAGCGGAAGCGGAAGCCCGAGTCAAGCAACTTCTTCGGCACCGCGCGCTGCCCTTCCAGCAGCGCCGAGGCGAACTCGCCGAGCAGGATCCTGAGCGGCGCCGCGGGCACCGGCGCCCACGACGGGCGGTGCAGCGCCCGGCCCAGAGCCTTTGCGAACTCCTTCATGGTCACGATCCCCGGCGCGGCGAGGTTCACCGGTCCGGTCACCTCCCGGTCGATGCACCAGAGAATCGCAGCCACCTCGTCGGCGAGGTGGATCCACGGGAACCACTGCCTTCCGCTCCCCACGGGACCGCCAACGAAGGCCTTGAAGGGCGGCAGCATCTTCTCCAGCGCGCCGCCGCGGGCGCTGAGAACGATGCCCGTCCGGAGCTGGACCGAGCGCACCGGAGCGCGCTGGGCCTCCGCCTCCCACTGCCGGCCGACATTGGCGAGAAAGTCCGCCCCCGGCGCCGCGCTCTCATCGAGGACCTCATCTCCTCGACCGCCGTAGTAGCCGACGGCGCTGGCGTTGATCAGCACCCGCGGCTTGCGCTGCGCGGCGCGGATCGCATCCACCACAGCGCGCGTGGTGAGCACGCGGCTCTGCTCGATCTCCTTCTTGTACGCGGGCGACCACCGCTTGCCGGCGACGCTCGCCCCGGCGAGGTTGACGACCGCGTCCGCGCCTTCCACGGTCCACGGCGCGCTTGCGAAGCGCGGAAGCGCCGCGGCCGCGTCACCCCGCTCCCTGAGCGCCCGGGTCAGCGCACTGCCGATCAGTCCGCTCGCTCCCGCCACCACCACACGCATGTGCGGATCGATGCGCGAGCGATCCGGGCGATTCCTGCGTTATTGTCCGCGCCGTGAACGAGCTCTGCTGGATCAGCCTCCAGGTCCCGAATTTGGAGGCGTCGCGGGCTTTCTGGCGCGACGTCATCGGCCTGCCGGAGAAGTCGTATACGTCCTCATGGGTGGAGATGGAGTTGCGGCCAGGCCTTCTGCTTGCGCTCCATCCCGTCTTCTACCCGAACGCGATGATCAAGCGGGGCTACGATCGCGGCGGACCGGTGCTCGCCATCCGCGTGGTGAATCTCGAGGAGATGGCGGCCCTGGTCCTTCGGCACGGCGCGCGCGCGCTCGGCGGATCGCAGGAGATCCCCGGCGGCGTCTCCCGCGATTTCGAGGATCCCGACGGCTACGTCTTCGAGCTCGTCGAGCTGCGGAGCTGACGCGGCGTGCCGGAGCTGCCGGACGTCACCGTCTACGTCGAATCGATCGCGTCGCGCGTCGCGGGGCAGCCCATCGAGGGAATCCGCGTCGCGAGCCCCTTCGTCGTGCGAACCTTCGAGCCACCGCTCAGCGCCGCCAGCGGAAAGCGCGTGCTCGAGCTGCGGCGCCTCGGGAAACGGATCGTCTTCGTCCTGGAGGGCGGCCTGTTCCTGGTGATCCACCTGATGATCGCCGGGCGCTTCAAGTGGCTGGAGCACGGCGCGAAGATCCCCGGCAAGGTGGGCCTCGCGGCGCTCGATTTTTCCTCCGGGACGCTGCTGCTCACCGAGGTTGCGACCAGGAAGCGAGCGTCGATCCACCTGGCGCGCTCTCTCGACGAGTTCCAGCGCGGCGGCATCGAGCCGCTGGAGTGCAGCGAAGAGCAGTTCAGCCAGGCGCTTCGCCGCGAGAACCATACGTTGAAGCGCGCGCTGACCGATCCGCGGCTCTTCTCGGGAATCGGGAACGCGTACTCCGACGAGATCCTCCACCGGGCGAAGCTCTCGCCCGCCCTGCTCACGCAGAAGATGTCGCCCGCGGACGTCCATGCGCTGTTCGAATCGACGCGGGCGGTGCTGACCCAATGGACCGAGCGCCTCCGCGAGGAAGCGCGGCAGAAGTTTCCCGAGAAGGTGACGGCGTTCCGCCACGACTTCGCGGTGCACGGGAGATACCGGCAGCCATGCCCCGTGTGCGGGACGGCGATCCAGCGGATCGCCTATGCGGACAACGAGACGAACTACTGCCCCCGCTGTCAGACAGCCGGGAGACTGCTCTCCGACCGTTCGCTGGCGCGGCTCCTGCACGCCGATTGGCCGCGCACCATCGAGGAGCTGGAGGAGAAGGGCATCCTGAAAGGGAACCGGGCATGACGTCCAGGGAAAAGTACGCTGCCTTCTTTGGCCGCCCGGCCGACGTCGTCCTCGAGGCGAGGCCAGACGATCCCCGATCACCGTCCGCTTATCGGTTCCCACCCACGAGGGCGGGCTTCCTGAAGCGGATCATTTGCAGGCGGGCAATTGCGCGGACGCGGCCGTCGGCGTGAACGTATTGCCGCTCCAGCAATTTCCGCTGCCGCTGCCGTCCCAGATGAGGTCTCCCTTGATGGATTCGAAGAAGGGATTGGAGCTGAAGTCCCCCAGGCCATTGTCCTTCAGGCGGTTCCCGATGACCCTATCGTCCTTCGGGTCCGGATCGATCCCGAGCGCGTTGCAGTCGAGGTCGCTTTCCTGCAGGGCGAGCGCGAGGCAGAAACTCGCGACCGCGATGCCCGTGAACGCGTTGTGGCGCACGTCGTTGCCGATGACGACGGTGTTCTTGCCTGCCACGGCCAAGATCCCCACTCCGGCGGGAACCACGCTGAGGATCCCTTCGTCCGCCTTGTTCGGCAGGTTGTTGTCATGAACGGAGTTGAATGCCAGGAGCGTATTCTCCTGCGTGCTGCGCTGCAGCCCCGGGAGCAGGTCCACCAGGATGCCCGCGGTGTTGCCGTGGACTTCGTTGGCGACGGCGGCGCAGTTCCCGCTGTTCTCGATCTCGATCCCGAGCAGGTTGCCGAATACGCGGTTGCCGGCGATGAGCACGTCCTCGCTCTGCCCTACGTACACCGCGGCGTCGTCGGTAGTCCCGGTCACGACGTTGCCGGTCATCAGTCCGTGGCGGGAGCGAACGGGAAACAGGCCGTAGACGGAATTGTTCTCCGATCGGTTGTCGGCAATGGAGAACCCCTCCACGCAAGCGAGATGCACACCGTGGACGGCGAACCCGCGGATGGTGAAGCCGCGGATCGCGAAGCCCTTCAGCACAGCGGGCTGCGGCCCGCCGCAGGGCGGGTGCTCGTCATCGGTCCCCGGCAGTGAGTTCGCCGGGCTGACCCACACGCCATAGGACTGCGCACCTGCGTTTTCGAGAACGACAGGATGCCCGGGCCTCGACAGACCGACGAGCTCGATTCCGTTGCGCGTGATCGTCACCGCGCTGGCTTCCTGCCGCCCGCCTTCGCGGTACGTACCGGGCAGCACTTCGATGCGGTCGCCGGCCGACGCACGCGTCAAAGCAGCACGAATCGATTGTCCAGGATGTACGACGAGCGTGCGTGCGGAAGCCGGCACTCCCGCGAGCAGCAGGCCAAGAGCCATGAAGGCGCGCATGTTTTTCCCCTGAGCGGGCGCGAACGGTAGCGCGACAGCCTGCGCCGGCAAGCCGGCGTGCGTCAAGTCGCCTGGACGCTGGGTTGAACCCGTTGCGTCCGCGGTGGATGATGGCACGGCGCGGGAAGGTGCGCGGGCACGGAGGACGGGCAATGCAAGAGGAGCGCAAGAACGGCGGCAACGGCGGCGCGGAGAGCGGCGAACCGCAGTTCACCACACCTGGTGCAGGCGAGCAGCTCGACGAGACCGTCGCGCCAGGTGAACCGATCCCGGGGCCCATGGAAGGGCAAGGCGGAGAGCGGCGCGAGGCAGAGGAGCCCGCGGAACCCAGGCCGCGACGGAAGAGCGCCGCGAGGCGGAAGGGCGGCGCGAAGAAGGCCGGCGGCACGCGAAAGAAGGCCGCCGGACGAACGGCGCGCGCAAAAGGCGGTGCGAAGCGCAAGGGAAAGGCGCGCGGCGCTGCCCGAGGCGCGGCCCGCTCGCGTGGGCGGGGCAAAGCGAAAGCGAAACGGGGCAAGGGCGGGCGCAAGATGTCGCGCCGCGGCGGAAAGCGCCGCTAACCCTCGAAGCTGTCGCTGGGCGCCGGCGCCGGCCCTGACCGCGGGGCCTTGCGCTTCGGTTGCGGCGGCGCGCCGGCCATCCGGCGCGCCGTCCGCGCAAGCTCGCGGTAGGCAGGCAGATGCGGCTGGAGCAGCGCGCGCTGCATCGCCTTTTCGTCCACGTCCTTCGGGATATGCAGCGGCTTGCCCGTGTTGGGATGGAACCCCGAGTAGTACATGTCCGTCGCCAGCGTCATCGGCGTCGGCGTGAAGTCCTGCACTTGCTGCGGGCGCCAGCCGTTCTCCGCGAGGTAGTCGGAGAGCTCCACCATGTCCTTCACGTCGCAGCCGGGATGCCCGGAGATGAAATAGGGGATGAGGTACTGCTCCTTTCCGGCTTCGCCCGAGTACCTCTCGAACAGCTCCTTGAAGCGAACGAACATCTCCTTGCCAGGCTTCTTCATCACCTTCACGACGCCAGGCGAGATGTGCTCCGGCGCGATCTTGAGATGCCCGCCGACATGGTTCGCCACCAGCTCGCGGATGTACTCGTCACCGTTCCTTGAATCCGCGAAGGCGACGTCGTAACGCACCCCGCTCGCGACGAACGCGCGCTTCACGCCGGGGAGGGCTCGCGCCTTGCGCATCAGCTGGATGAGCGGGCCGTGGTCGGTGCCGAATTTTTCGCACACCGTGGGATAGACGCAGGAAGCGCGCCGGCAACGCAGATGCCAGTCCTCGTCGGTACAGACCATGTGCCACATGTTCGCGGTCGCCCCGCCGATGTCGCTGACGACACCGGTCCAGCCGGGCACGTTTTTCAAGCCCTCGATCTCGCGCAGCACCGACGCTTCGCTGCGCGAGACCACGTCGCGGCCCTGGTGCTCGGTGATGCAGCAGAAGCTGCATCCCGCGGCGCAGCCGCGCATGATCGTCACGCTGAACCGGATCTGCTCCCACGCCGGAATCTTCGCCTCGCCGTACATCGGGTGCGGCAACCGCGTGAACGGCAGCTCGTACTCCGCATCGATCGACTCCGTCGAGGGCGGGGGCGCTGGCGGGTTCACGTAGACGAGCTCGCGGCCGTGCTTCTGGACGAGGATGCGCGCGTTGTCCGGATTGTGCTCGAGATGGTAGAGGCGCGAAAACTCGGCGTAGACGCGCTTGTCGGCGACGATCTCCTCGTAGGAAGGGAGCCACACTTCCTCGCGATCCCGCGCGCCGGCCAGATGCCTCCAGGCCTGCTCCGGCTCGTCGCGGAAGCGCACCGCGGTGCCGCGCACGTCGGTGAGCCCGCAGATGTCCTCGCCGGCCGCGAGCCGCGCGGCGATCTCCAGAATGGGCCGCTCCGCCATCCCGTAAACGACGATGTCCGCCGGGCAGTCGACGAGGATGGAATGGCGGACGCGATCGCTCCAGTAGTCGTAGTGCGCGAGCCGCCGCAGCGAAGCCTCCACGCCTCCGAGCACGACGGGGACGCCAGGGAACAGCTTCTTCAGCTTCCTGGTGTAGACGGCCGCCGCGTAGTCGGGACGCTTGCCCGGCGCCGCGTCGGGCGTGTACGCGTCCGAGCTCCGCCGCTTCCTCCCGGCGGTGTAGTGGTTCACCATCGAGTCCATGTTGCCGCTGGAGACGCCGAAGAAGAGACGTGGCCGGCCGCAGGCGGCGAAGTCGGCGAGGCCGCTCGCTTCGTCCCAGCGCGGCTGGCTCACGATGCCGACCCGGAACCCGCGCGAGGCGAGCAGGCGGCCGATCAGCGGAACCCCGAAGGTAGGGTGATCGACGTGCGCGTCGCCGTTGACCAGGACGATGTCGAGCTGATCCCATCCGCGCCGCCGGGCGTCGTCGAGGGACACCGGCAGATACGCCCCGGCGCCGGGCCGCGCGGGCCGTTCTGCGCGTGTGGCGATCTGGACGAGGCGTTGCATCGGTCGTTTATAACGTCGCCGCCCGTGTAGGTAAATTCCACCGATCCGGAATTTGCAGCGTTTTGGCGCGGCATTGGAACGCGTCTGGTATCCTGCCGCGGACATGTCCGAGCCCCGTGCGCCCGCTCCGCCGTCGTTCTCGGACGACGCTCTGCCCGCGCGCGCGGCGGTGGATCCGCTGGCCGGTGACTGGTCCGAAGGCATGCGCGGTCCGCTGCGCGCGCACCGCATTTCCCAGCCGCGGCGGATTTCGGCGGACGCAAAGGCACACGAACCAGACGAGACGCCGCCGGCGCCGGCGTCGTCCCCGCCTCCTGAACCGCTTCCGGAATCTGCCCCGACGCCGTGGAGCGAGCCCGTACCGGAGACCACGGCGACATTCGCGGCCCCTGTCAGTGCCTCGGGCGCGACGAATGCCTGGGACATGCGCGCGCCGGCCGCGCCAGAAAACCAGGCTCCCGCGCCGGACGACACCTGGACCACCGCGCCTGCGGAACCTGCGCAGGAATGGCAGGCGGAAACGGCGCCCGAGGGTTGGGAAGAAGTGCGCAAGCCCGAGCCTGCGGCGATGCCTGAAGCGCCCCTGACCGACTGGAGCTCCTTGCGCAGCGGACCGGACTGGTCGGCGCCCGTGCCTTCCGCGGAGGCCGCAAATGACGGGTGGGGTGCTGTTCCTCCTGCGCCAGAGAGCTCGCATTGGTCCGCGCCAGCCTCCAGCGCCGCGGAAACAGAGTGGACCCCGCCTCCCTCCGATGCACAGTGGGCAGCTCCCGCGCCAGCGACGACCGGGGAGTGGGAAGTCCCGATCTTCGAGGCCGAGCCGGCGTCGCAGCCACAGACGGCTGCCCCGCCGCCCCGGACCGGGGCGGCGTGGAACGCTCCCGCCGTCGGGGCCAGCGCGCTCGAGCAGCTCGATTCGGAACCGATGGCCGCCGTGCCGGGCGCTGCGAACGATCTGTTCGGCAGCGTTCCCGCCGGAGGCTCGCTCGGAAGCAACGACGACGATCTGGGCCCGCCCGAAGAGCTGGCGGCGCCCGAGGAGGTACTGCGACCCGTGGCCATCGATGATGACGATCCGGATCTTCCGCAAGCGACAGGCGAGCCAGCCAAGACTCGTGCTCAGCCGCTCGCCGCCTGGCGCCCCGCCGCCGTGAACGCCATGGCAGTCGACGGCGAGCATCGCGTTGCGGTCCACACCCGCGGAGGCCGCACCTTGCGCGGCACCATGCGCGACGTCGATCTCTCCAAGTCGCAGTTCCCGCTCGTGCCGCAAGGCGGAGGCGAGCCGGAAGCGATCTACCGCGCCGAGGTGAAGGCGATCTTCTTCATGCTCGCGCCGGGCGAGCCGGCGCACGCGGGCGACGGCGGCAAGGTCCGGGTGACGTTCGCGGACGGGCGCGTGATCGAGGGCATCCGCGACGGCGCCGACGCCAAGCACGGCTTCTTCCTGGTGCCCCTGGACGCGGCGCGAAAGAACACGCACCGGATCTACGTGGCCCGCGAGGCGACCTCGGACATCAAAGATGGGTAGTGTACATTCTAAAGCGTAGCCGCTAAGCCGCCTTCGGGCGGCCGCGGCTAGTGCAAATACTTGTCCGAGCCGCTACCGGTCCCGGTGAACGGGCCGCCCTCGTCGTCCTTCCCGCGCACGACGCGCAGCTTGCTCCGCCGGAGCTTGCGATCGATCCACCACACCTTCGTGCGCAGCAGCAGGTTTTGCGGCCTCACCCCGCCGGCGAACAGCACCCCGGCGCCGAGGCCGAAAAGCTGGGGCAGGTAAGCAACCCAGCTTCCCATCAGCATGAAGAGCAGCGTGATCCCCGCAGAGATCGGCAACATCCAGCGCGCCTGCACAGGAATGAAGTAGAGGAAGATCCGCGCGGTCGGCATCAGCACCGCGAACGCGGCGATCAGGCCTTCCAGCGAAGACCAATTGCCGAAGTACGGGTTCAGCCAGACGGGACCGAGGAGGAAACCGATCAATCCGGTCACCAGCGCTCCAGTCGCGCCGGTGACCATGTAGAACGTAATGAACCGCCGCGTCCCCCACATCTGCTCGAGCGACGCGCCGAGCAGCCACAGGCCGAGCAGCGCGAACAGCAGGCTGATCGGATCGAGGTTGAGGAAAGTGTACGTCAGCGGCTGCCACACCCAGCCGTGCCAGAAACGGGCTGGAGTGAACGCGACGATGATCTTCAATCTCTCGCCAGTATCGCCGAGCACCGCGGCGAGCACGGAGATGGCCAGCGTTGCGCCGCCGAGCCACTTCACGCCGCGCGTGAGTGGAGGGACCCCGAACCCCATCGCCTGCTGGCCGCGCGGGCTCATCTGCCTTGGGAGTGTAAGCGCTCAGGTTCGCGCGCGCTCGCGGTAGAAGAGCGTGATCGTCAGGCAATGGAATTCCTTGTCCGAGGACTGCGTGACGATCTTGTCCACGATCTCCAACTGCGGGTTGTCGTGCAGCCAGCGGGTGATGTTGTCGCTCATCTGCTCGCGATCGCGGGCCAGCGTGGTGGAGAAGATCTTCATTCCCGTGAACGGCACGACGCTCATGAGCGGACCTCGCGCACGATCTGCGCCACTTCGGATTCGGTGAGGGTGCGGTTGCTCGCCTTGGCGCGGGCCAGCACCGCCTTTGCCAGCGGCTCGTCGGCGGGAATCTCGTGCCGCGCCAGCCAGTGCTTGACGTTGGAGAGGCCGCTCATGGGGCCGATCTCGATCTCCTGCTCCTTGCCGAACTGCTCCGCCGGGACCCCGCTGTAGACCCGGTCGGCGAGCCAGCGATCGCCCTTGCGCTGCGCCTTGATGATGGCGGCGGCATGGACGCCGGTGGCGGTGCGGAACGCATCCGCTCCAGAGACCGGGTAGTTGACGGGAAGCTTGTGCCCTGTCGCCTGCGCCGCGAGCTGGACGAACCGCACGAGCTTCGACATGTCGCGGGCCCCGTAGACGGGATGGCCCATCAGCTTGAGGTTCACCAGCAGCTGATCGCAGGCGGTGTTGCCCACGCGCTCGCCGATGCCCGCCGCGCAACCGTGCAACCGCGTCGCGCCGGCGGCCCCCGCGGCCAGCGCGTTGGCCAGCGCCAGCCCGCGATCGTTGTGCCCATGCCAGTCGAGGCCGATCTGCGGCCCGGCCACCTCGCGGGCGAAGCGTACCAGCGCCTGGGCACCCTCCGGCGTGGCGTGGCCGACCGTATCGCAGAGGCAGAGCCGCTTCGCTCCAGCTTCGATGGCGCTGAGGAACAGCCGCCGCAGATCGTCCGGCTTGCTGCGGGTCGTGTCCTCGGTCACGTAGGTGACCGCGAGACCCTCTTTCACGGCGAACGAGATCGCCTCCACCGACTGCTTCTCGATGAACGAGACGTCCCACTCCTCCGCGTACTGGCGGATCGGCGAGCTGCCGATGAACGCGTAGACCTCGAGCGGAACGCCGGTCTCCTGCTGCAGCTCGGCGGCCGGCGCGATGTCGGAGACCACCGTCCTGCAAGCGACGTTGACGCGGATCTTCAGCCGCGCATCGCGCTTCTCTTCCGCGAGCCGCTTCACCGCCGAGCGCTGGTGCGCGCCTGCGCCGGGAAGGCCGATGTCGAGCTGCGCGACTCCGAGCTCGTCGAGCAGGTGAAGAATCTCGATCTTCGCCTCGAGAGGCGGATCCACGGCGGAAGGGCTCTGGATGCCGTCGCGAAGGGTCTCGTCCAGCACCTCCACGTGCGCGAGTTGCCCCAGCTCCGCCGCGCCGTTCCAGTCGTGGAAGAGGTCCTGCTCGCGCATGCGGATCGATCCTATGCGGTCTCGAGCAGCAGCGCGATCCCCTGCCCGCCTCCGATGCAGGCGGAGCCGATGCCGCGGCGCACGCCCCTTCGCCGCATCTCGTAGAGCAGGTGGGCGGTGATGCGTGCACCGGAGGCGGCGAGCGGGTGCCCGACGGCGATGGCGCCGCCGTCGACGTTGGTGCGGTCGCGCGGCAAGCCCAGATCCTTCTCCACCGCCAGGTACTGCGGAGCGAACGCCTCGTTCACCTCGAACAGGTCGAAGTCGGAGAGCTTCGCTTCGTGCCGCTGCAGGGCGCGGCGGATGGCGGGGGCCGGACCGATCCCCATGATCGAAGGGTCGCATCCCGAGATGCCCCAGCCGGTGAGCCGGCCCAGCGGCTTGAGCCCCTTGCGCTCGGCGAACTGGCGGGTCGCCAGAACCAGCGCGGCGGCGCCGTCGCAGATGCCGCTGGCCGCGCCGGCGTGGATGACGCCGTCCTTCTTGAACACCTTGGGAGAGGCTCTCGACGGTCGTGTCCGGACGATTGTGCTCGTCGCGGGCGAACTGGATCGTCGTCCCCTTCTTTCCCGGCAGGTCCATCGGCGCGATCTCGTCCGCGAACCGCCCCGCCTCCTGCGCCGCCGCGAACCGCTTCTGGCTCTGCACGCTGTACTCGTCGACGTCCTTCTGGGAGATGGAGTACTTCGTCGCCAGGTTCTCCGCGGTCATCGCCATCGGCAGCCCGGTGTAACTGTCGGTCAGCGCCTCCCACAGCGAGTCCTCGAGCTTCGGCGACTTCCCGAGGGCCACCCCGAAACGGATCCCGCGGGCGATGTGCGGCGCCTGCGACATGCTCTCCGTTCCCCCGACCAGCGCGCACTCGCTGTGACCGGCGAGCATTTCCAACGCCGCGTCCACGACGGCCTGGAATCCCGATCCGCAGAGGCGGTTGACGGTCAGGGCGGGCACCAGCTGCGGGATGCCGCTGCGCAACCCGACGTGGCGCGCGAGATAGATGGCGTCCGGGCTGGTCTGCACCACGTTGCCGAAGACCACGTTGTCGATGTCCTCCGGCTTCACCCCGGACTGCGCGAGGGCCGCCTTCGCCGCGTGGACGCCGAGCTCCGTGGCGGAGATGTCCTTCAACGAACCGCCGTAGGTGCCGAAGGGGGTGCGCCGCGCGGACAGGAAGACGAGCTCGGTGGGAATGGGCTTCATCGTTTGGCTCCGTAGGACGGGTGCCGGAGCATAACCATTTCGCAGCGGGTTGACATGTGACTATTTAGTCACATAATGGGGCAATGGACGACGTGTTCAAGGCCCTCGCCGACCCCAACCGGCGCAAGCTGCTGGATCGACTGTTCCGGCGGGACGGGCAGACGCTGGGCGAGCTGTGCGAGCGCGTCGACATGACCCGCTTCGGGGTGATGAAGCACCTGCGCGTCCTCGAGGAAGCGGGATTGATCAGTTCGCGCCGGCAGGGGCGCGAGAAGCTGCACTACCTCAACCCGATGCCCATCCGGCTGGTCCACGACCGCTGGGTGAGCAAGTACCGCGCGCCGTTCGCGGCCGCGCTCAGCGACCTGAAGTCGCGACTGGAGGTCAAGATGGCGGAGATCCAGGTGTACGAGCTGTTCATCCGCACCACGCCGGAGAAGCTCTGGCAGGCTCTCACCGACGGCGAGGTGACGAAGAAGTACTTCTTCGGCGAGGAGATCCATTCCGACTGGAAGCCGGGATCGGAGTGGTATTCCAGCAGCCCGGAGGGGAGGCGCGACGTCGACGGCAAGGTGCTGGAATGCGATCCGCTGCGGCGCCTGGTGATCACCTGGCGCGTCCTCTACAATCCCGACCTCTCGAAGGAGCTCTCGCGCGTGACATACCTGATCGATCAGCGCGGCGAGATGTGCAAGCTGTCGGTCACCCACGACGTCAGCGATGCGCCGAAGACGGCCAGCCACGTCAGCACCAACGGATGGCAGTGGGTGATCTCCAGCCTCAAGTCGCTGCTGGAGACCGGTCAGGGGCTCCCGACGCCGCAGTGATCCGGGCGCTCTCAGCGGACGAAACGGTCGTGAGCGCGGGGAAGCTGGCGGATGTCCTGCTCGATTGCATCGCGGATGGGGCGCCCGCTGCCACGTCGATCTTCTTCAAGGCGCTGCGTTGAGTCTCGCCAGGAGCTCGCTGCCGACCTGATCGGTCGTCGACGCCGGCCCGCCCAGGAACGGCACCAGGTCCGGCGTCCGCGCTCCATTGCGGATCTGATCCTCGACCGCCCGCGTGACGCGCTCGGCCTCGCGGCGATGCCCGAGGTGCTCCAGCATCAGCGCGCCCGAGAGCGCCATCGCCAGCGGGTTCGCCTTGCCCTGTCCGGCGATGTCGGGGGCGCTGCCGTGCACCGGCTCGAAGAGCGAGACGCGGCCGGGATGGATGTTGCCGCTCGCGGCGATTCCGAGACCGCCGGTGAGCGCAGCGCCCAGATCGGTGAGGATGTCGCCGAACAGGTTGTTGGTCACGATCACGTCGTACGCTTCCGGCTGCCGGACGAGATCCATCGCCAGCGCGTCCACGTACATCGCCTTCGCCTCGATCCCCGGGTACCGCCGGGACACTTCCGCGAACGTCCGGCGCCAGAGTCCGTGCCCGAAGAGCAGGACGTTCGCCTTGTCGGCCATGCAGACGCGCCGCAGGCCGCGCTGCTTCGCGTAGGCGAACGCCGCCTCGACGATGCGCTCGACGCCCTTGCGCGTGTTGATCTCGATCTCCTGCGCCACCTCGTCCGGCGTCCCCTGTTTCAGCACCCCGCCACTGCCGGTGTAGAGGCCCTCGGTGTTCTCGCGGAAGACGACGAACTTGAGCTGATCGCGCCCCTTGCCTTTCAGGGGGCTCAAGCGGTCGTCGATGAGGATGCAGGGGCGCAGGTTGATGTACAGGTCGAGCTCGAAGCGCATTGCGAGCAGGATCCCCTTGGCGTGCTCATTGCCGGGCACGCGCGGATCGCCCACCGCGCCGAAGTACACTGCCGCGTAGTCCCGGCGCAGGGTCTCCAGGAAGCCCGGCGGCAGCGTGGTGCCGTCGCGCAGATATCGCTCGGCGCCGAAGTCGAACCACTCGAATTGCAGCGGCAGCCCGAGGCTCTCCAGGACGCGCACGCCGATGCGGGCGACCTCCGGCCCGATTCCGTCGCCTGGAATCACGGCGATGCGCTGGGTCATGGGGCGCGCAGAGTAGGGGCGCGCGGGCGACGCGGCAAGCCTTGACTCCCGCGGTGGTTGCGGGTGTGATTCGCACCCCTATGAGGCAGAGCGAGCGGCAACCCCAGACCCAGCCCGCGCATGGTCCTTCGTTCGAGTCCACGCCGTGGGTCGCGCGGGAGGTCCTGGTGGACGAGCCGCGGGAGCTCCAGCCGGAGCCGCCCCTCGCGCTCGAGCAGAACGATCACGTGGTGGACGCCGCTCTCGACGGCGAAGCCATCCGGCGCGCCTCCTAACGCCGCTTCTGCCGCTTCACCTTGTTCGCCTGCTTCCCGAGAGCGGTGCGGGTCCTCTTCGGCAGCCTGCTGATCGTCCTCTTCCTGCGCGCGGCGCCAGCCGCCTTCTTGATGTTGCGCCTCGCCGCCGCCTTCTGTCGCCTTGTAGTGGCCATGCCACAAGCTGCATCCGAACCGCTGGCGCCGGTAGCGGCGCGCGCGGCATAAGCTCCGCCGATGATCCTGCTTGCGGTGATCGCCGCCTGCGTCCTGGAGAAGAGCGACACCTGGGGGCCGGACGGCAAGCTGCCGCTGCGCGCGGAAACGGTGGTGAGCGGCCTGGAGGTCCCGTGGAGCTTCGCATTCCTGCCGGGAGGGGACGTCCTCGTCTCCGAGCGACCGGGGCGCGTGCGCCTGCTTCACGGCGGCAAGCTGGCGCCGGATCCGGTGCTCACGGTGAAGACGGCCGAGAGCAGCGAGGGAGGACTGCTAGGCATCGCCGTCAACCCGCGGGACGACTCGCAGCTGTTCCTGTACCTCACCGCGCCAGGGCCCGAGAACCAGCTGCAGCGGTGGAAGCTCGCCAAGGATCACCGCAGCGCGGTCCTCGAGACGGTCGTGATCGGCGGAATCGCCGCCGCGCGCTATCACGACGGCGGGCGGATCCGCTTTGGACCCGACGGCGCGCTCTACGTCGGCACCGGAGATGCTCGCCATCCTTCGCGCTCGCAAGATCCGAACAGCCCGAACGGGAAACTCCTGCGCGTCGATGCGGACGGCAAGGCAGTGCCTTGGGTTCTCGGAATCCGCAACACTGAAGGATTCGACTGGCTGGATGACGGCACACTGGTGATCGTCGACCACGGACCGAGCGGCGAGATTCTCGGCCACTACGCGCACGACGAAGTGAATCTCGCGCACAAGGCCGACAATCTCGGCTGGCCCGACATCTACGGATGCCAGACGCGCCAGGGGATGGTCACGCCGGTCATCGCCTGGTCGTCGCACGCTTTGCCACCCGGCGGCGTCGCCGTCTACCGCGGCACCGCCATCCCGGAGCTTCGCGGGAACGTGCTGGTCGCCTCGCTCGCGGCTGAGCACCTCCACCGCGTGGTGCTGGAGGCCGGAAGCGTCAAGCTGCACGAGGTCTACTTCCGCCAGAAGTTGGGGAGGCTCCGCGAGATCGCGATGACTCCGTCGGGCGAGCTGTGGGTCTCGACCAGCAACTGCGACGGGCGCGGCGAATGCGGGCCCGAGAAGGATCGCATCGTGCGGATTGTGCGACAGTAGCGCACATGACGACCCTCCTGCTGCTCGCGGCGTTGCTCTCCTCTCCCTCCCAGGCAAAGACCGTGTCGAAGACCGGGATCCCCTACATCGATGAAGCGAAGGCAGGTCCGCCGGACCTGCTCGAGGCGATCAAATCGCGGCGCCCCGGCGGCAAACTGCTCAACCTCGACCGGATGCTCCTGCACAGCCCGAATTTCACCAAGGGCTGGAACACGATGTTCGCCGCCATCCGCGGGCAGCTCGCGCTTCCGGGCAAGCTCCGCGAGATCCCCATCATGGCCATCGCCGTGCTCAACAAGGCGGAGTACGAGTGGGCGCAGCACGAGCCCGAGTTCCTCAAGGCCGGCGGCACGAAGGAGCAGCTCGCCGCGCTGAGGGCGATGAAAGCCGACCCGAAGCTCTTCGATCCCGCCGAGCTGGCCGCGCTGCAGCTCACGGTAGAGATGACCCGGGACGTGCAGGTGAAGCAGGCCACCATCGACAAGGTGCGCTCCCTGCTTCCCGACCAACAGGTGATCGAACTGGTCGGCACCATCGCCGGCTACAACATGGTCTCGCGCTTCCTGCTCGCCACCGGCGTGGAGATCGAATCTACGCAGTGAGCTTTTCGAAGACCGCCGTGCCGTGGTGCTGGATGGCGGGAACGATTCCGCCCTCCCCGACCAGGGCCTGGACGATGCGCGAGGGCTCCTCGGCAGCGAACTCTTCGCCGCCGATCCGCACCGCGCCGCGGGCGAGGTCGAGCTCGATCTCCTCGCCTTCCCTGGCCAGCTCGTGGAAGCGCGCATCCTGCACGACGAGGAACGGCAGCGCCTCGTTCACCAGGTTGCGCTTGTGGATGAAGGCATAGCTCTTCGCCACGATGGCCTCGATCCCCGCGCCTTTGAGGGCCAGCACGGCTTGCTCCCGCGACGAGCCCGAGCCCCAGCCTTCGCCCGCCACGATCACGCGCGCCCCGTCGCGGGCCTTCTGCACGAAGTCGGGCCGCACGAAGTGGAACGCCTTGGCGCCCAGCTCGGAAAGCGCGGTGAGATGGCAGAACTGGCCGGGAATGATCGCGTCGGTGTCGACATTGTCGCCGAAGCGCTGGACGCGAGAGCGCACCGTTCCGGCGCGCTGCCGGTCCGCGGCCCGCCCCTGCCTGGCCGACACGGCGGTCGCGCCCCGCTTGGCGAGGTGGATCTGCGGGTCCACCACCTGGATCTCCGGCTGCCGCCGCGGCTTGCGCTCGGCGAGGATGCGGCGGAACCTCTCCTGGTCGATCCGCGCGAGCAGCGGCCGGGGATCCGCGATCTTCATCTGCTGCGCGCTCGCCGCCACCGTCGCGGCGCTGCCCAGGTGCGCGAGCGAACCGTCTCCCATCCGGTTCTCGAAGTTTCGGTTCTGCGAGGAGAGCCATTTCTCGCCCCGCCCCGCCTTTCGGGATGCGACGCCCAGGCACATCGAGCAGCCCGGAGGATCGACGCGGAAACCCGCGCGCTCGTAGATCGACCACAGGCCGGCACGGCGCAGGTTTTCCTGGATGGTCAGATCGCCGGGCACCACGATCTGCTTGTCGTTGCCGGGCCGGGAAACTCCCGCCGCCTCCAACACCAGCGCGGCGAGCACCAGCTCCTCTTCAGTGGTCGTGCAGGCGCCGATGAACAGGCCCTGCAGCTCCGTTCCCGCGAGCGCGGTCACGCCCTTGACGTTGTCCGGCGAAAACGGCACCGCGACCTGCGGCTCGAGGTTCGCGAGGTCCACTTCGAACGTCTGCGCGTAGGGCGCTCCGGCATCGGCCCGGAACGTCCGCATCGGCTGCGCCGCCTGGGGATCGTCCGCGTCGGCCCGGCCAGCTAGCCATGCCGCCGTGACTTCGTCCGCCTCGAAGATTCCGTTCAGGCCGCCGAACTCGGCGGTCATGTTGGCGATGGCGAACCGCGAGTCCGTCGAGAGCTGGCGCACTCCCTCGCCGCGGTACTCGACGGACCGCTCCATGGCCACGGTGTTCCGACCGAGGAGCCCGAGCGTGCGGAGGATGACGTCCTTGCCGGCGATGCCGAAGGGAAGCGCTCCCGAGTACTCGACCGCGATTGCTTCCGGCACCTGGATCCACGAGCTTCCCAGCACCATGGCCACCACGATGTCGGCGCCGCCGAGCCCGACGGCGACCGCGCCGAGTCCGCCGTGCGACGATGTGTGGCTGTCCGCTCCCAGGACGACGTCTCCCGGACGCACCAGGTCCCGGTAGAACCGCGTGTGCAGGATGGTCTGGTTCGCGTCGTAGAAGTGGCGAATTCCGCTCTCCCTGGCGAAGTCGCGGGACAGTTGCACGAGCTTCTGCGCCCGCTTGTCGGTCGCCAGCGTCACCGGGTCGACGGTGTGATCGACGGCGAGGAAGAACCGGTCGCGGTCGTGCAGCTTCGGGCGCCCGAGCATGGAGTACGTCCGCTCCATCCCGTTCCAGGCGAGCTCGCTGGCAATGGTCCAGTCGACCGATACCTGGAGGACGTCGCCCGCCTGCACCCACGGCCGCGGCAGGTTCCGCGCGTGCGCCGCGAGGATCTTCTGCGTGAGCGTCATGGGACGGGGCGCGGGTGCGGAAATCATCAGGGGCTGCTACATGCATCGGGCAGCGGTCTTCTGCAACAGGTGCGTTCACCAATTAGTCTAGCGAGGGCATGGATACCTGGTACGAGCGCCTCAGCACCCTCGATTCGCTGTTCCTGGAAATCGAGGATCGCAGCGCCCATATGCACGTCGGCGCCGTGGCCATTTTCGAGGGCCCACCGCCGCCGTATCGGGACTTCCTCGCGCTGATCGAGGCGCGGCTGGAGAAGGTCCCGCGCTACCGGCAGCGCGTGATGTTCGTTCCGCTCAAGCAGGGCCGGCCGGTCTGGATCGACGAGACTCAGTTCGACCTCGAGTACCACGTGCGCCACACCGCTCTGCCGGCGCCGGGCGGAGAAGCCGAGTTGAAGAAGCTGGTCGGCCGCTTGTTCTCGCAGGCGCTCGATCGGGACAAGCCGCTCTGGGAGATGTGGCTGGTGGAGGGCCTGGGCGAATCGCGCTTCGCCATCGTCAGCAAGACGCACCATTGCATGCTCGACGGGATCTCCGGCGTCGACCTCGCCACGGTGCTGATGGATCGAAAGCCGGAAAGCGCTCCACCTCCGAAGCCTCCGTCCTGGCAACCCAGAAAGGCTCCCAGGCCGGCGGCGCTGCTCTTCAGCTCGGTGAAAGAGCAGCTCTCCAGTCCGCTGCGCATGGCGAGAGAAGCGCTGGAACCGAACAGCGAGGCCGCGAAGCTGGTCGCCCGGCTCTTCAGTGGGTTCAAGCCCTTCGTCGACGTGGTGTCGATGGGCCGGGCGCCGGAGTCGCCGCTGAACGTGGCCATCGGCCCCCACCGTCGCTTCGAGATGGTGGACATTCCGCTCGCCAAAGTGAAAGCCGTGCGCGCGGCGCGCGGTGGAACGGTCAATGACGTCATCCTCGCCACCGTCGCCGGCGCGCTGCGCATCTGGCTGACGGCGCGCGGCGCCGCGGCGGCGGCCGATCTGCGCGTGCTGGTCCCGGTCAGCATGCGCTCCCGCAAGGAGCGCGGAACCTACGGCAACCAGGTATCCGCAGTCTTTTGCCCGTTGCCACTGACCGAGGCGAGCCCGACCGAGCGTCTGAGGAAGGTGCACGAGGCGATGATGAACGTGAAGAAGAGCGGCTCGGCCGTCGGCGCCCACGCGCTTTCGCGGTTGGGCGACTTCGCTCCTCCGCAGCTGATCGCGCAGGCGGCGCGGCTGCAGGCCGTCACGCGGATGTTCAACCTGGTGGTCACGAACGTTCCCGGGCCGCAGTTCCCCCTCTATCTGCTCGGGCGGCAGATGCTGCGCTGCTACCCGCAGGTGCCGCTGGCCGCGCAGCAGGCCGTCGGCATCGCGCTGCTCAGCTATCACGGAGAGGTCGGGGCCGGCCTTCTCGGCGATGCGGATGCCGCCCGCGATCTTCCCGCGCTGGCGCAGGCGATGCACACGGCGCTGGACGAGCTGCATGCCGCTGTTTGACCGCGGGCGGCACGCGCTCCATTACGAGTCGATCGGCGACGCCGCCAAGCCGCCGGTGCTCCTGATCATGGGCCTCGCGCTCTCGTCGCGCGCATGGGACCGCCTGCCGGACCTCCTCGCGCGCGACTTCCGCGTGCTGGTATTCGACAACGTCGGCACTGGCAAGTCGGCGCGGCGGGGGTTCGCCTACCGCATGCGCGATCTGGCCGACGACGCCGCGGCGGTGCTCGACCATGCCGGCGTCGCGGCTGCGCACGTCTTCGGCATCTCGATGGGCGGGATGATCGCGCAGGAGCTTGCCATCCGGCATGGCGAGCGCGTTCAGTCCCTCGCCCTCGGCTGCACGTTCGCATCCTGGCGCAAGGGCACCGCGCCCTCGCTGTCGACGAAACTCGATCTCTTGCTCCTCAACCTCGGCTTCGCCACTCCGGCGCGGATTGCCCGCGTGCTCGTCTCCGCGGAATGGCACGCCGCGCACCCCGACGGAACCGTGCAATGGCTCCGTCGGGCGGAGCGGACCGCGCTGCGCTTCGCTACGGCGCAGGTGCTGGCCGTCGCGCGCCACCATGCGCTCGACCGGCTGTCGGGAATCCGCGCTCCGACGCTGGTGCTCACCGGCAGCGCGGACAAACTCGTGCCGCCCGCCAATTCGGTCATTCTCGCGCGCAGCATCCCCGGCGCGCGGCTGCGGGTGCTCGAGGGAGCCGGCCACGTGTTCCCGCTCGAGCGCGAGGAGGAGACGGTCCGCGCGCTGCGCGAGCACTTCCTCGCTCGCGCGGACACTCAGAAATAGACGGAGACGATGGTGTACTGCGCCGCACCGCGGGGGCGCTCCACCGTGACCTCGTCGCCGGCGGACTTGCCCAGCAGGGCCCGGCCGAGCGGCGACTCGACGCTGACCGCGCCGCGCGCCGGATCTGCGCCGTCCGGCGTGACCAGGCGGTACTCGGTCTCGTTGCGGTCCTCGTCCTCGAGCTTGACGCGCGCGCCGAGCCGGACCTTTCCTTCGTCGCGCAGCCTTTCCACGGGCGGAGTCTCCGGAGGGGGGGCTCTCTGCCGCTGCGGCACGACGACGTCGGGCGTCAGATCGTCTTCTTTCGTAAACGCCTTCGACACCCGCCTACGGTAGCGCGGTCCGTCAGAGTGATCTAGGGTCCGCCGCCATGACCACGCCCGCTCCCGTCGACGACAAGGCGATCGAGAAGGCCCTCGCCCACCATGCCTCCCACCAGGCCGAATATCTCGCGGAGCTCAAGAAGCTCGTGCGGATTCCCAGCGTGAGCTTCGAAGGGTTCGACCGCCAGGAGGTGCGCCGGAGCGCCGAGGCCACGTGCGATCTGATGCGCCGCAAAGGCCTGCAGAACGTGCAGATGCTGGAGATGCCGGGCGCGCATCCATACGCGTACGGCGAATGGACGCAGGCGAAGGGCCGGCCGACGCTGCTGCTCTACGCGCATCACGACGTACAGCCCACCGGCGAGAAGGAGAAGTGGAACCAGCCGGATCCCTTCGAGCCCGTCGAGCGCGACGGGCGCCTTTTCGCGCGCGGCGCCGCCGACGACAAGGCAGGCATCCTCGTCCACATCGCCGCGATCGATTCCTGGCTGCAGGCGCACGGATCGCTGCCCGTCAACGTGAAGATGATCGTGGAGGGTGAGGAGGAAGCCGGTTCCGGCTCTTTGCCCGCGTTCCTGAAGAAGCACCGCGATCTGCTGCAGGCGGACGCGATCGTGCTGACCGATACCGCCAACTTCGATACGGGCCTGCCGTCGATCACGACGGCGCTGCGCGGCATCGTCACCGTGCAGGTCGAGGTGAAAGCGCTGAAGCAGCCGGTGCACAGCGGCATGTGGGGTGGGCCGGTACCCGATCCGACCATGGCGCTGTGCAAGATTCTCGCGCGCCTCGTGAACGAGGATGGCAGCATCAACCTTCCGGGGATCTATGAGAAGGTGCGCCCGCTCACCGCCGAGGAGAAGAAGTCGCTCGCGGCGCTGCCCACCAGCGACGATCTGTTCCGCAGGCAGGCCGGCATGCTCCCCGGAACGAAGCTCCTGGGCGGCAGACCGCCGTGGGAGATGAACTGGCGACAACCCTCGCTGGCCGTCAACGCCATCCAGGCCAGCTCGCGGAAGGACGCCCGCAACATCATCTGTGACAGCGCCTGGGCTCGGGTGGGTATCCGCACCGTCCCCGACATGGATGTGAAGGAAGTGCGCGAGAAGCTGATCGCGGCGGTGAAGCGGGATCCGCCCTGGGGCGTCACCGTGGAGGTGACGCCGGAGGCCGACGGCGGCTGGTGGTACACGAAAGGAGACGCGCCGGCATTCAAAGCGGCACGCAAGGCGCTGCGGGATGGCTACGGGAAAGAGCCGGTGAGCATCGGCTGCGGCGGTTCGATTCCGTTCGTCGAGCCCTTCTCCCGCGAGCTCGGCGGCGCCCCGGCGCTGCTCATCGGCGTCGAAGACCCCTACACCAACGCGCATTCCGAGAATGAAAGCCTGCACCTGGGAGATTTCAGCAAGGCTACGCACGCCGCGATTCGGTTCTACGCGGAGCTCGTGCGCGCGGGATAGCCGCTGCCGCACGAAGGCGCGGCTTGCTGGACAGGTCTACTCCTGGTGTGGGTTACTCGGGAATCCCATGCCGGATCTGGATCATATCCGCGCGATACTTGCGCGGATTCCGAACCCCCTCGCGGTCCTGGAAAGGCTCTTCGCCTTCGCCCCCGTCGGGTTCCAGATCTACGAGGCGAGCGGCAGGTCCATCCTGGTGAACCAGGCGTTCATCGACCTCTTCGGCAGCGAGCCGCCGCCCGAGTACAACGTCCTGCGCGACGAGATCGCCGCGAAGCAAGGCGTCCTCGAGCTCATCCGCCGCGCGTTCCAGGGTGAGACCATTCACATGCCGGCCATCTGGTACGATCCGCGCGAGCTCACGCAGGTGAAAGTGGAGAAAGGCAACCGCGCGGCGATCAGCGCCACCTTCTTCCCGCTGCTGGACGCCGACGAGAAAGTCACGCACGTGGTCATCGTCTTCCGGGACATGACCGCGGGGATGGTGCATCGGGAGCAGCTCGAACAGGAGCGCGAGCTGCTCGCCGCCATCGTCGAGCAGGTCAGCGAAGGGATCATCATGACCGACGCGGACGGAACCCTGCGCCTCGTCAACCGCGCCGCCCAGCAGATGGGCGTGCGTGCCGGGACCCCGATGGAAACCTGGGCCCGAGCGGGGATGCGCGATGCGCAGGGCCGGAAGATCCCTGCCGAGGAGATGCCGCTATCGCGGGCGCTGCGGGGCGAGACGGCGCGCGCGGTCGTGCAACATCGCGCGCCCGACGGGTCGTTGCGCGCGCTCACCGCGGCGGCGGTGCCGCTGCGCCGGTCGGACGGCTCGCTCCGCGGCGCCGTCGTCACCTTCCGCGATGAAACCGAGCGCGTCCACCACGACGTCGAGCAGGAGCAGGCGGCGCACTTTCGCGAGCGGTTCATCGGCATCCTCGGCCACGATCTCCGCTCCCCACTCAGCGCGATCATGGCGGGCGCCGGGATGATCCTTCGCCAGCGTGAAGCTCCGGACCGCCTGCTTGCGGCCGCTACCCGCATCAGCTCCAGCGGGGAGCGGATGGCGCGGATGATCTCGGACCTGCTCGACTTCACCCAGGCGCGCCTCGGCGGCGGCATCGCCATCCATCGCAAGCAGACCGACATGGGAGAGGTGGCTCGCGGCGTGGTCGAGGAGATCTCCGCCGCCAATCCCGTGCGGCCCATCGCTCTGCGGATCGAAGGCGACGTGACGGGCTCCTTCGATCCCGACCGCGCAGCGCAGCTTCTCTCCAACCTGGTGGCGAACGCGGTGACCTACGCCTCGCCGGACGATCAGGTCGGCGTTCGCGTCGTGCGCACCGTTACCGGCGTGGAGATCGAGGTCGACAACGGCGGCAATCCCATCGCCGAGGAAGATCGCGCGCGGGTGTTCGATCCGTTCCGGCGTGGTTCCTTGTCGAAGGATTCGCGCGGGCTGGGGCTCGGCCTCTTCATCGTCCAGCAGATCGCCCGCGCGCACGGGGGCGACGTCCAAGTGGAGACGCGCGACGGCAGGACCGTGTTCCGCGTGCACCTTCAGCGATAGACCACCACCGGTTCGCCCTTGCGGCCCTCTTCACGCAAAGGCGTGCGCGTGCGCGCGCAAGCGGGTCCGACGAAGTAGGTCAGCCCGTGCACCGGCGAGCTCCTGCGGTACCTCGACTTGATCAGCTCCTGCAGCTCGCGCACGGCGCGCAGGAACGCGACGGGTTTGCCGCCGGTGCGCGGGTTGTCCCCCGCCGCCTCCGTCTCCGCCCAGAAGCAACCGGAGCGCAGGTCCCCGTCCTCGTCGCGAACCGAGCGCAAGAAGTAGATCACCGGCGAGATCACCTCGTCGATCTTCCACTTGCCCCGCTCCTTGCCCTTCTTGATCGGATATCCGGTGACGTCGCCGGCGGCGAGGTAGTAGGCGGCGTCGGCGAGCTCGGTCTCGGCGGAGACGAGGGGCGCGGAAAATCCGGCATCGCTGAACACGGGCCAGAGCTCGAGGCGCAGCGGCTCCAGCCTGCGCAAGAGCTCGCGCTCGTCCTCTTCGGACATGAAGAACCGGATCTCCAGCGCCAACTACTTTCCCTTGGTCGGAGGGAACTCGCCGTGGGACTGCGCGGTCTCGAAGAGCCGCGCGACCTCCTCTTCCGAGAGGTCGAACATGTCCTGGAGCGCCTTGAGGATGTTCAGCTCCCGCATCGGGGTCCGGCCGTCGACGACGATGACCGACGCCGCCAACCCGAAGGCCAGCTCGCGGGAAGCCTTGTCCGGCAGGCGGTCGACGATCGAGGGCAGGATGTGCTCGAGGCTGTGCGCCTCCGCCACCCGCCGGGCGGCGTGCTCGATGGCGGCCCTCAGGTCGTCCGCCTGGATGCCGTGGAACTCCGGGCGCTCGAAGACGCGCCGATAGATCTCCTGCAGCTCCACCTTGTCGACGGAGCCATCGGCGGCCGCGGCGAGGATCATGGTCTCGAAGAGGGCCGCCTGCCGGGTGGAGTCGCCGAAATGGATGTGTTCCGTCATTGCATCCTCGCCTCCACGCAGTTTCCCAAGCGCCGGTCCGGATGTCCACCGCTGCCGGATGTGGTACGCAACGCGCATGGGCCGCGGCGCTCGGTCGGGGTGGGCGGGCATGGGCGCCGGTCTCGCGATGGCCGCAGTCGCCTGCAAGTCCGCGCCGGCACGGACCAGTTCTCCGGTGGCGCAGCCTCGGCAATCCAGCGCGCCGGCGGCGCCGGCCGCACCCCTGCCCGCTTTCGCCGCACAGCCTGCGACGCGTCTCGGCGAGACGAGCGGAATCGCCGTCGTGGCGCTTGGCGCTCCGCAATTCTCGGCGCTGCCGCGCGATCAGCGGCTGGTAGCCTGGTACGCCTCACAGGCCGGCGCTGTCGGGGACGCGGTTGCCGCCGAGCAGGGCTACCGCCGCAACCTGCCCGTCATCCGCCTGCTGCGCGGCATCCTCTCGCGGCCGCAGGTCGTGCCCGCGCCGCTCCTCGCCCGCATCCGCGGCTTTGCCCGAGTGGTGTACCTGAACCACGGACTTCACGACGCGGAGACCGGGCGCAAGCAAGTTCCGGGATTCAGCGCGGCGGAGCTGCGCATCGCCGCTCTCGCCGCCACCGCCTCCGGAGCGGATCTGGGCCTGGGGGGTGCCCGCCTCGAGTACGCGTTGCGCGCCCTGGAGGGTCCGCTCTTCGATTCGCGCGTCGATGCGCAGCGGACCGTGCATGGCGCCGACCTGACCGCGAGCGCGGTGAACTTCTACGAAGGGGTCACGCTCCGGGATCTCCAGGGGTTCACGGAACAGGCGCCGCTGCATTCGCGGCTGGTGAAGCAGGGCACCACGGTGGTCGAGCAGATCTATCGGCTGCCCGCCGCCGCGGACGCGCTGGAGCGCGTCCTGCCCTCGTCTGCGCCTCCACAGCGCGCGGTATTCGAGCCGCTCTCCGCCTTCTTCCGCTCAGGCGACCCGGCGCAGTTCGACGCCGCTGCGCGCGCCTGGACAGACGCATTCGGGCTGGTGGATGCGCTGGCAGGTTTCTTCGACCGGACCGCCGATCCCCGCGGTCGAAAGGCGCTGTTCGGCGCGATGGTCGGCATTGCGGATCCCGAACGGACGGAGGCGCTGGAGCGCTTGCAACTGCGCAACTCCGGAGAGGCGCTCTTCCTGCTTTCCGCGAACGGGGCCTTGCGCCCGCTGCAGACGTACGCGCTGACCCTCGACGGCAAGAGCGCGCTGTTCGCTTCCGCTCTCGAAGCCGCGGCGCAAGTGCGCGCGGATCCTGCGATCGCCGCGCTGGCCGATCCGCAGCTCGTCCCGGAGCTGCTTCGCTGCGCTCCAGCGCTCCGCTTCGCGCAGCTCGCCCTGCGCGAATTGTCCCGGGAGCCGGCGCCCGAGATCCTTCCCGATCCGGCCTGCCGCGTTCTCTGGCCGCAGTTCGTCGCGACCGGATGGCTCGCGTCGACGGCGGCCGCGCCGGAAACGGAGCGCCTCGAGGACGACCGGCAGCGCGCCGTGCAGCTTCAACTCTGGTGGTTCACGGGAAAGGGTGCGGTGATCGAGCGGCACGCCGGAGGCCGTCGCTCCCTATCGGTTCCGGACATTGCCCGATTCCGCGCGGCGGCGCAGGAGCTGGTCACCCTGCTGAACGAAGTGCGGACGTCGAACGACGCCGCGCGCTGGCGGGAGCTCATCGACCGGCACGGCAGCCAGGTCGACCCTCGCTGGCGCACCGAGGCCGGAGCACGGCTCGCGGACGTGCCGCGGCGAGTGGCGGTACTGCCGCCCCGCCTCGAGCCCGTGCTCGACAGCGGCGGCAAGGTAGTCGACGCGCAGGCGACCGCGGTGCAGGACCTCGACGAGCAGATCCTGCGCGACTGGGCAGCCTACTGAGGCGTGTACCGGACGAGCGCGACGGTGATGTTGTCGACGCCGCCGTTCTCGTTGGCTTCGTCGACGAGGCGCTGGCACGCCTTGCCCAGCTCGGGCTCGCTGGCGAGGATCTCGGCGATTCTCTCGTCGGCGACCATGCCGGTCAGGCCATCGCAGCAGACGAGGCAGACGTCGCCTGGCTCCAGCTCCCAGCTCGAGACGTCCACCTCGGTCTGGTCGGCCATCCCCAGCGCGCGGGTAATCACGTTCTTGTGCTGGAAGTTCTCGACCTCCTCTTCGGAGAGTCGGCCCGTCTTGATCAGCTCGTTGAGGAGCGAATGGTCGCTCGTCGTCGGATGCAGCTCGCCCCGCCGGTAGATGTAGCCGCGCGAGTCGCCGACCCAGCCGAACCAGGCCTTCTTGTCGCGGACGAGGCAGCCGACGAACGTCGTTCCCATTCCCCGCTTGCCCGCCGCGTTGTTCGGCGGATTCCCGGCCTCGCGGATGCGCTGATTCGCCCACTGCGCGGCGACGACCAACAAATTGGTGCCCTCGTCCTTGCTGCGGTCGTATCGGAAGGGCCAGGTCGCGTCGGGGTCGCCGGCGATCTCGAAGAACCTCTTCATCGTCTCCACGCCGATGCCGGAGGCGACTTCGCCCGCCTCGTGCCCGCCCATTCCGTCGCAGACGACGGCGACGTTCTGGTCGGGCAGGACCAATAGCGCGTCCTCGTTGTGGTCGCGTTTGCGACCGACGTCGGTCGCGCCGGCGAACTCGAGCGCCATGGCGCGAGTCTAGCCGATCCCCCCGGGGCCCTCGCCAGACGCTTTCCTCGTCCCTGCCGCATTGCGCCAAAGGTCGGCAGTTCCTAACCTTTTCCCTGAGAGGAGGAGGGAGCGGTGTCCAAGCAGACAGGCAAGGGAAGCCGCCATCAGCGACGCGCGTCCGCGATCGAGCGCAAGGCCACCCAGCACCACGAATTCATCGGCGACGCGGACGCGGAACGCGCGGAGGCCGAGTTCCGCAAGAACGAGCGCGTGGAGACAGCGGAGACGCGCGAGGTCGTGCGTGAAATGGCGTCGGAGCTGGAAGCCGCGGCCGGCGTCACGCGCGCCGACGGTGCGATCGGGCCCGAGTTCCCCTTCCGGGTCCCGCGTTCCATCGGCGAAGCGCGGGAGATCGTGCGCGACGCCCCCGACTTGCTGCGGGAGAAAGCGCGCGAGCGGCTGGACAAGCTGCCCGAGCCCGCGCAGAAAGCCTTGCATGTGGCGGAAGCGGCAGCGACCGTGCTGCTCATCCCCGTGCGCGCGGGGCTCTGGCTCGCCCGCGAGCTGGTCCTGCTGCCGTTCGGGATCCTGCGCGCCCTCCGGCAACGGGAGGCGTAGTGTTGGAAACGGCGCGCTCCCGTCTCGTCGAGGGACTCGTCCGTCACCTTCTCCGTCCCGTGGCTGGCCGCGGCCGCCAAGCGCGCCCGCCGCTGCCATCGGGACGGCGCATGTTGCTGCTCCATCTCGACGGCGTCGGTCGCCGGCAGCTCGAGCACGCGATGGAGCGCGGCTACGCGCCCACCCTGCGCACCCTGGTCGAGCGCGGTCCTTACCGCGTGTCGCCGTGCCGGTCGGGTGCGCCGACCAGCACACCCGCGTTCCAGGCCGGGCTGCTCTACGGCGTCGATCACGACATTCCCGGCTACACCTGGTTCGACAAACGGCGCGGCCGCGAGGTCCGGATGGACCGCGGCTACGACGCCCGCCATCTCGAAGAGGAGCTGGCGCGCACGGGAACTCCCCTGTTGCACGGGGGCTCGGTGTACTGCTCGATCTTTTCTGGCGGCGCGCCGCTGCGCCGCTGGGCGCTGTCCGGCTGGAACGAGGAGCTCTGCGCCGAAGACTTCGGCATGGAGGAGCTGTCGAATGCACCTCTCTTGCCGCAAGCCCGCGACGTGCTGGCAGCCACGATGGTGCACAGCGCCACCGCCGGCCGGATCGCCGGCGCCCTCGGGATGGACGTCGCCTCGGGGCTGGTGGAGGC
>VBKI01000064.1:44342-139864 GCA_005879535.1 Deltaproteobacteria bacterium
GACGAGTACGCGCACCGGCGGGGACCCTACTCGCGCATGGCCCTGCTCAAGCTCTGGGAGCTGGACCGGATGCTCGGGCGCATCATCGCCGCCGTCAACGCGCTGCCGGAGCTCGGTTACGAGCTCTACCTCTTCAGCGATCATGGGCAAGCTGCGACGAAGCCCGCGGAGCTGGTTCTCGGTGAGTCCCTCGGAGAGCACCTCCTCGCCGACGGGCGCACCGCCGGATCGCCCACGGTCGCTTTCGGGGGCGCGGGTGGTGGCGAGGCGGCAGCAGTCGCGGCGCAAGCGCGCTGGTACCGCCGCGTCGCCTCGGTGCTGCCGGGAACGCTGGGAAAGGCCGCCCTGGCCTGGGCACGTCATGTGGCCAAAGCGCTCGACGGCGCGCAGCCGGATCGCGCCGAGGGGCCCCTCCTGGTGGTGCCTGCCGGGGACATCGCGCACGTGTACTCGACGGAAGTCCCGCACCCACTGCGTGAGTCGGAAATTCGCGTTCGTCACGCCGGGCTGCTCGAGCGCTGTGCGAAGTCACCAGCGATTGGGTTCACGCTGGTGCGCGGCGAAAAAGGCCCCCTGGCGCTGCGAGGCGACCGCCGGCTGGAGCTGGATCGGCCGCAGGACGCGCTGGAGATGGCGCACGGCGTGGGACATCCGCTCGCAGCCGTGTACGCTCGCGACCTCTTGCGCATGCGTAGCGCCGGCGACGTCATCCTGCTCGGCACCGCAGCGCCCTGTGGCGAGACCGTGGCCTACCCCTTCGAGTTCGGCTCGCACGGCGGCCTCGCCCCCGACCAGCTCGATACGTTCATGATCCACCCAGAGGAGCTGGGCGAGGGCGCGTTCGCGTCGGTGGTGCGCCCGCAGGATCTGCATCGCTTCTTCCTCGAGCGCAGCGGCCGGCCCTTTCGCGAGCTGCCGCGGGACGCGAGGGACGAAGCGCCGTGCGCCTCGTAACCTGGAACATCCATGGAGGCTTCGGCCGCGACGGTCGCCGCGACCTGGCCCGCATCGCGGCGCTCTTGCACGACATGAAGGCGGACGTGGCCGCGCTCCAGGAGGTGGGCGACGCGCATCACACCGCCCGCGAGACGGAGCTAGCCGATCAGGCCTCCTGGCTCGGGCGCAGGTTGGGATGGTTCGTCGCCTACGGACCAAACCTCGTGCTCCGGGGAGAGCCGTACGGGAACGCCATCCTCTCCCATTTCCCCATCGTGCACGCGCACAACTACGATCTTTCCGTGCCCAATCGGGAGCCGCGCGGGTGCCTGCGCGCGGATCTCGAGCTCCCTGGGCGGCAGCAGCTCCACCTCTTCGACCTCCATCTCGGCCTCTCCGGGGGCGAGCGTCGCCGCCAGGCGGCCATGCTGTTTTCCGCGGATCTGCTGCGCGACACCGCGCTCGCCGCGCCACTCGTGCTCTGTGGCGACTTCAACATGTGGTCGCCGCTTCCGGGCCCCATCCTCCGGCTGCTTCGCGGTGCCCTGCGCGACGCCGCCGTGCTCGCCGGCCGGCGGCGCGCCACCTATCCCTCCGCCCTTCCGTTCCTGCGGCTGGACCGGGCGTATGTCGACGCCGCGGTGGAGGTCACGGACTGCGGCGTCGTCAACGATCCGCGCACCCGGGCAGCGAGCGATCACCTGCCGCTCTGGGTCGATCTCGAGCCGAAACCCGTGACCGTCCCGGAGCGCCGCGCGGGGCTAGCCGTGGGCAAGGCCGGTGCCTAGGTTCGCGGCACGGAGGGATACCCCCATGGCAACCGAACCGCAGGGTCCGAACGGGCAGGGCACCGCCGCGAAGATCCTCAGCAATTTCAACCCGGAAGACGCGCAGCAGATGTTCGAGCAGGGGCGCGAGGCGGTCGACCAGGCGTTGAACACCGCCGCGGAATTCATCAAGGAGCGGCCCATGGTGTGCCTCGCCGGAGCGCTCGCCCTCGGGTACCTGCTGGGCAAGATCGCGTCGCGTTAAAGGAGAAGGCAGTGGCCATCGACATCGATTCCGAAGGACAGGGCGCGATGGATCATGGGCGTCGCATGGTGGAGGAAGCGCGCGCGTTTCGCGAGGCGATCGGGAACCAGGCGGAGAGCTTTACCCGCGCGATCGATCTGCGAGGCCGCGTCGAGCGCAATCCCCTCGGGATGATGCTGGCGGCGGCCGGCATCGGTTACGTGCTCGGCGGCGGCCTCTTCTCTCCGCTGACCGGCAAGGTGGTGCGCATCGGACTGCGGCTCGCGCTGATTCCGGTGATCAAGAGCCAGCTCGCGAACATCGCGGGCGGTCCCGCCCACGCGGCGGGCGAGGGAGCGGCTGGCCCGACGTTCTAGCCCCCTTTGGGCCGCCGAAGGCGACCCCGGAGGCTCGGTTCGAAACGTCCGGGCACGTCGCATCGTTCGTGCGCAGATTCCGACGGGGAAAGTACGTCAGCGTTCACGTGGTGAGCGGCCACGGGCGGCCGCCATTGGAGGCCATCATGGTCAAGGACATCCGGAAGCAGGGGCTGAAGGCCCTCAAGTACCTGCAGGACATCGACAAGGACGACGTGCTCGAGGCAATCGGCCTCGAGGAGCGGAGCAGCGCCTGGGCGAGCGCGCTCGGGACCATCGGCATCTTCCTGCTGGGTTGCCTCGTCGGCGCAGGCATCGGCCTCGCCTTCGCGCCCAAGAGCGGCGAAGAATTCCGCAACGAGCTCGGCGACCGGATGCGGCGCAAGGCAGACGAGCTGGGCGTCAACCAAGACGTGATGAGCCGTTCGCAGATGCCGGTCACGTAGGGAGAGTCCACTCCTGGAGGAGCTCTTCCCAGAGCTCCTCCACGCCGAAGTGCTCGCGGGCAGAGAAGCCGATTACCTTCGGCACCGCGAGCTCCCCGGCGACCCGATCCAGCTGCTGTCCGCGTCGGTTTCGCGAGAGCCGGTCGAGCTTGGTGGCCGCGACGACCACGGTGCGACCGAGGGTCTCGGCCCAGCGAACCATCTCGATGTCGCTGGCTTGCGCTCCGAGCTCGCCGTCGATCAGGACGACGAAGGCGCGGAGCGGCTCGCGCCGGGTCAGGTACTCCTCGATCATCGGGCGCCAGGTCTCGCGCTCATCTCGCGGCCCGCTGGCGAATCCGTATCCCGGCAGATCAGCGAACACGACGTGCTCCTCCGCGCCGCGGCCACCCGAGCGCGTCTTCTCCGCGACCCGCAGGTCGAAGAAGTTGATGAGCCGCGTCCGGCCTGGCGTCCGCGAGACCCGCGCCAGCGACTTGCGCGCGGCCAGCGCGTTCAGCGCCGACGACTTGCCGACGTTGCTGCGCCCGCAGAAGGCGAATTCCGGGGGGCCGGCGGGCGGCCATCCCCGCGCATCCGCCGCGGACTTGACGAACTCTGCGGAGAGCACGATCACAGCGACAGGTCTTGCCGGAGCTGCGCGAACTCCCGCCCGAACGCCTCCGCATTCCGGTGAGACGCACCGCCGAGAGCCACCTTCCCGGCGGCCACCTGGACCCAGACCCGCTTGTGCGAGGTGTAGAAGGCGATGCCGATTCCCGCGAAGAGCAGGAAGCAGCCGGCGTAAACCACCGGCGTGGAAGGATCGCGCGCGATCTGCAACCCCGTCGCGTAGAGGGGCGCCAGCCGCTCGAACGAGAACGAGAAGCGGTCGGCGCGGTTCCGGGCATCGAACCCGGAATCCCGCGCGAACACCCAGAAGCTCGATCGCCTGCCGTCCTCCGTGCGCACCACCTGCACCGCCGGGCCGAGACCGGCAAAGTCCTGGCTGTACTCCACGAGCCGATACGTCAGCCCCTCCGCCGCTTCGATCACTTCGTCCGCCGAGACCATCATCTCGCGGGTCGTCCGGCTGGCGCGGTCGCGGAGACTGATCTTCGCTCGCTGGCCATCCCCGAGCTGGGCGTAGCTCGCCTGGTAGAAGGTGAGGCCGCCGTAACGCAGGGGGTGGTTGACCGTGATGGTGGCCCGCGCCAGCTCACGGCCGGGCTCGCGCGACCCGAGGTCCTCGAAGGCCACCAGATCGGATTCGAACGCCTTGGGCCGCCCGGGCTCGAACTCCTTCAGGCGGAAGTCGTTGCACTGCACGAGGAACGGCCGCCCCGTTCCGGCGTCCACCAGGCGGTGCTTGAATTCGGTGCCGTCCGGATTGCGCTGCACGAAGCCGGAGATGATCCCGCCGTTCTGCGGAACCTGCGCCGTGCCTTCGAAGGCGCTGAGACGGCCGAAGACGCCGCCGCCGAGGATCAGCAGCAGCGAGAGATGGACGACCCAGACGCCGAAGCGCGCATACCGCCCGCGCTCGGCGAAGACGAATCCGTCCTGCACCTGGACCCGGTACCGCCGCTTCCGCAAGGTGTCCGCGACCGCGTCGGCGGAGAGCTCACTCGCAGCGGCGGGCACCTTGAACCGCAGCCCGACCACGTGGTCGAGCCGCCGCTCCGGGTAGCGCACGAGATACCAGATGCGGGGCAACCGCTCGAGTGAGCAGGCGACGAGGTTCAGCGCCAGCGAGAGGAGGAGGGCGGTGAACCACCAGGAGTGGAACAGGTCGTACAGCTCGAACCAGCGGTACCCGCGAAGCGTCCAGATGCGCCCGGCGAGCGCGTGCTCGATGTTCGCGAGCGAGTCGTTCTGGGGATTGACGAAGGTCCCCGCGATCATGGCGAGGAAGAGGAGCAAGAGGTTCGCGAGCGTCAGCCGCAGCGAGCAGAAGAACCGCCAGACCTTCTCGACGACGAAGTGGCTCTGCTCCTCGGTGAGAGGGGGGAGCTGGGCGACTTCGCTGACGGCGTTCGCCGCCGGGCCCGCCGGCACCAGCTCTGCTGCGGAGCTCACGGCCTTTCCTTGAGCCACGTGGACAGCTTCGGCTTGCGCGCGGCGCGGTCGGCGGTCCAGTGATCGATGCGCTGCATCGCCTCCCTGGCATCGAACGGGCGCAGCGAGGGCGACTGGGCTCCGTGGCAAACCACGCAGGTCTGCGGAGCGGGATCGACGAGGCCGAAGAGCCGGGAGAGCTCCTTGTCGCGCATTACCACCGCGGGCTGGTACCAGCGGCCGCCGCCATGGCAGGTCTCGCACGAGACGCCCTGCACGTCGGCCTGCCCGGCGCGCTGCTCGTCGCGGGAGTGGCACTGCAGGCAGAGCGGCTTCTGGCGCTGTTCCGGCGTGAGGGCCTGCGCCGCGCGCGCGTGCGGGCTCGCCGCCCAGATGCGGTAGGCCTCGGCGTGACACGTCCGGCAGGACGCGGGGCCCACCAGGTCGGAAGCGAGCGCAGCCTTGGCGACGAGGAGCAGAGGGACGAGGCGCTTCATGGAGGGGGCGCAGTGTACACTCGGCGGGTGCGGATCTGGGGATTAACCGGCAACATCGGCTCCGGCAAGAGCACGGTGGCGAGGATGCTCGCGGCGGGCGGGATCCCCGTGATCGACGCCGACCTCGTCGCGCGCGAGGTGGTGGAGCCCGGCAAGCCGGCGCTGCGCGACATCGCCGCGCGCTTTCCCGGAATGCTCCGCCGCGACGGCTCGCTCGATCGCAAGGCGCTCGCCGCGCTCGTCTTCGCGGACGCCGGCGAGCGGGCCGCGCTGAACGCCATCATCCACCCACGGATCGCCGAGGAGGTGGCCAACCGCATGGCGGCGCTCACCCAGGCGGGGGAGCGCGTAGCGGTGTACGAAGCGGCGCTGATCGTGGAGAACGGGCTGCAGCGGGACCTCGACGGGCTCATCCTCGTCACGGCTCCACCGGAAGCGCAGATCGAGCGCATGCTCCTGCGCGACGGCACGAGCGAGAGCGAGGCGCGCGCGCGGATCGCCTCGCAGCTTTCCGCCGAGGAGAAGGCGCGCCACGCCACGGTCGTCATCGACAACTCCGGATCCGAGGCCGATCTCTCCGCGCAGGTGCAACGACTGATCGCGCGGCTGCGGCAGGAGGCCTGATGGTCCTCGTCACCGGCTTTCCCAAGCTGCTCGCGCGCCGCGTGGCCGGCGCCCTGGCCTCGCGCGGTCCGGTGGTGCTCCTCGTACCGGAGGAGCACGCGGAGCCGGCGGCGGACTTCGCGGCCACCCTGCCGGACGCACGCGTGCTCACCGGTGACGTCGCTTCCATGCATCTCGGGCTTTCGACGGCCGAGTACCGCGACCTCTCCGCGGACTGCTCCGAGATCGTGCACGTCGCAGACTCGAGCAACGTGGGCGCGGACAAGCCGGCCCTGGAGCGGGAGAACGTCGAGGGCACCCGGACCGTGCTCGAGCTCGCGCAAGACTGCCGCGGGCTGCGCCGCTTCACGCACTTCTCCACCGTGTTCGTGAGCGGGGACCGCGTCGGGGTCATCGCCGAGGACGAGCTCTCCGCCGGGCAGTCGTTCCGCAGCTTCTACGAGCAGAGCAAATTCGAGGCCGAGCTGCTGGTGCGGCGGGCGATGGGCCAGCTCCCCTGCACCGTGCTGCGCCCGGCGTTCATCGTCGGCGATTCGCGGACCGGGGAAATCGATCGCTTCGACGGCCCCTACATCGTCGCCGGCCTGCTGCTCTCCACCCGGCTGCAGGTGCCGCTGCCCCTGCCCGGCGACGGAGTGGCGCCGCTGAACGTGGTTCCCATCGACTTCGTCGCCGCCGCCGCGGCCGCCATCCACCACGATCCCCGCGCAGTGGGCCGCACGTTCCAGATCGTCGATCCGAATCCCTCCAGCTCCCGCCGCGTCTACGAGCGGGTGGCCGAACGCGAAGGCAAGAAGCTGCCGAGGCTCTCGCTCGGATACAAGCTCACCGACACGCTGCTGAAGCTGCCCGGCCTGGAGCGGCTGACCCGCGAGCAGCGCATGGCCTTTGCGACCGTCAACCACCTCAGCTTCTACTCGAGCCGGAACACGCTGGAGATCCTCGACGGAACCGGGATCTCCTGCCCGCCGATCGAAGGTTACCTGGACAAGCTGATCGAATACGCGCAGAAGGCGCGCAACAAGGGGACCTGATCATGTTTTTCGCCATCCTGTTGCTCTCCGCGGCCGACGTCTTCACCGCCACCCTCGCCGACGCTTCGGCGAAGACGCCGGAGATTTCCACGCAGGAGCTGCGGGAGATCCTCGCCAGCAAGAGCGCCACCGTCCTCGACTCGCGACCGCGGGCGGAGTACGCGGTCAGTCACATTCCCGGCGCCTTGAACGTCGCCGCCAAGCCCGGAATGGCGGCGTCCGCATACGTCTCCGACGTGGCGGAAGTGGGCCGGCTGCTGCAGGACCGCAAGCAAACGCCCCTGGTCCTCTATTGCAACGGCCCGTTCTGCGGGAAGAGCAAGCGCCTGAGCGAGGAGCTCGCGGCAGCGGGATACACGAGCGTCCGCCGTTACCAGCTCGGTATCCCCGTCTGGCGCGCGCTGGGCGGCGTCACGCAGATCGAGGCGGATGCCATCGAGCGGGTGATGCGCGAGGACCGCACGGCCGTATTCATCGACGTCCGCTCCGCCGACGAGTTCGCCCGCGGATCCGTCCAGGGAGCGAGGAACATTCCCCGCGCGCTGGTGCTGCAGGGCAAGGACGTGGGCGAGCTGAAGAAGGCCAAGGACGACAACCGCCTGCCCAACACCGACCACAATACCCGCATCGTCGTCTTCGGCTCTTCGGGCGACGACGCCCGCTTCGTCGGGGAACAGATCGCTCGCGAGGCGTTCCACAACGTCGCGTACTTCGCCGGAACGCTCCGCGACCTGCAGGAGGCGCGATGACCAACCAGGACCTCGTGCAGCGCGCCCAGTCCGTGCTCTTCCAGAACTACCGGACGCAGCCCATCGCCCTGGTTCGTGGCGAGGGGTGCTGGGTGTTCGACGCGGACGGCAAGCGGTATCTCGATTTCATCGGCGGCATCGCCACCGTCAGCGTCGGACACGCCAATCCCCGCGTACGCGAGGCGTTGATGGAGCAGGCGAAGCTCCTCTGGCACGCGTCGAATCTGTACGTGACCGAGCCGCAGATCCGGCTGGCGGAGAAGCTGACCGCGCAGACCAAGACGCTGAAGCGCGCCTTCTTCTGCAACAGCGGCACAGAGGCGAACGAGGCGATGATCAAGCTGGCCCGCCACTTCCATGTGGTGAACGGACATCCGGAGCGGATCGAGATCCTGTGCTTCCACAACTCCTTCCACGGTCGTACGCTCGGATCTCTCGCCGCCACCGGCCAGCACAAGTACCAGCAGGGGTTCGGGCCCCTGCCCGAGGGCTTCCGCTTCCTCGAGTACGGGAACGTCGCCGAGCTCGAGGCCGCCATCTCGGAGAAGACGTGCGCCGTCATGCTCGAGGCCATCCAGGGCGAGGCGGGAGTGCTGCCGCCGCCGCGGGGGTATCTCGGCAAGGTGCGCGAGCTGTGCACGAAGCACGGCGCCCTGATGATCCTCGACGAAGTGCAGACCGGGATGGGACGCACCGGCGCGTACTTCGCCCATCAGCACGAGCGCGTCGAGCCGGATGCGATGACCCTCGCCAAGGGCATCGCCGGGGGAGTCCCCCTCGGCGCGCTGCTCGCCCGCGAGGATGTGGCGAAGGTCTTCACGCCGGGCACGCACGCCAGCACCTTCGGCGGCAATCCCCTCGCCACCGCCGCGGCCAGCGCGGTGATGGATCTGCTCGCGGAAGGTCTCCTCGAGCGGGTGCAGCGCGCCGGCGAGCGACTGTCGCGCAGGCTTGGGGCCATCGGCGGGCGTACCAGCGGGGAGCGCGGCGCGGGTCTACTGCGCGCGCTTCTCCTCGGAGAAGATCTGGCGCCGAAGGTGGTCGCGAAAGCGCGCGAGCTCGGGCTGCTCGTGAACGCTGTGGGGGATCGGGTGGTGCGCCTCGCACCTCCGCTCACAGTGTCCGACGAGGAGATCGACCGTGCGTCAGAGTTGCTCGCAGAGGCTGTCGTCAAGGCGTAGCAAACCTTTTGTGGCGATTGCACGCTGGGATATCTTGCCGATACGCGGGGGCTGGAACGCTCGCGCGCAGGGGGAACCGTTTTGGGTGCGGCGGAAACGAGCCCCGGAGGGATCATCGAGCTTCCGGCCGACATGCAGAACGAGCTGCAGCAGCTGGAGGCGCGCGGGGATCGGCTGACGCACTACGAGCTGCTTGGCGTCGGTGCCGACGCCGACGGTGGTACGGTCCGCCGCGCGTACCTCGAGAAGTCGAAGCGCTTCCACCCCGACGCCTGGTACCGCAAGGAGACCGGCAAGTTCGGGCCACTCCTCTCGAAATGGTTCCAGCGTCTCTCGGCCGCTTACCAGGTGCTGTCCGACGAGGAGATGCGCGCGGGATACGACCGCGACCATCGGGCGGAGCTTTCGCAGACCGACCGCGTGGCGGTGGAGCGCCGGGAGCTCTCCGTCGCCGAAGAGGAACGCCGCGCACGCGAGCGCCGCGAGCGCCTGCTGCGGACCAAGGGATTCGCCCGCATCGGCGCGGCGCGCAAGCTCTACGAGGAGGCGCTGGAGTCAGTGCTCAACGGCGAGCGCACGCAGGCCATCTTCGCTCTCAAGGCCGCGCGCGAGCTCGATCCGAAGCGGCACGAGATCTCCGCCAAGCTGGTCGAGCTGGAGCGGGAGCAGGCCAAAGCCCGGGCCAATTCGGCGCTCGCGTCCGCCAAGGAACGCGAAGAGAAGCGCCGTTTCCCCGAGGCGATCGCCGCCTATTCGGCCGCCTTCCAGAACGATCCCGCGAGCTTCGCTGCCGCCGTGGGCGCTGCCCGCTGCGCGATGGAAACGGGCGACGCCCGGGCCGCCACCATCTGGGCGTCCCGCGCGGTGGAGTTGAATCCCGACGACGGCAGCGCCCGCTGGCTGCTCTCGCGGCTGTTCGTGTCGGCGGGCATGAAGGCGCGAGCGCGGACCGAGCTGGCCGCGCTTCTCAACAAGAACCCCGATCACAAGGAGGCCAAGGCGCTCCTCCGGACGCTGTAGGATCACTTTGGGCGAGCTGGTCATCGGCATCGATCTCGGCACCACCAACTCCGTCTGCGCCACGGTGCAGGGCGGCACTCCGACCGTCATTTCCAACCGCAGCGGCTACCGGCTCACCCCCTCCGTGGTGGCGCTGGCGCGCAACGGGAAACGGCTCGTCGGATCGCTCGCCCGACGCCAGGCGGTCACCAACGCCGAACGCACGGTGGTCGCAGTGAAGCGGCTGATGGGCCGCCGCTGGTCCGCGAAAATGACGCAGGAAGCCATCCAGCGCATGCCCTACTCGGTGGTGGCGGGCCCGCACGACGACGTGCGCATCACGCTCGGCGAGCAGCAGTACTCGCCGCCGGAGATCTCCGCGATGGTCCTCACCGAGTTGCGCCTCGACGCCGAGGCGTTCTTCAACGCGCCGGTGAGCAAGGCGGTCATCACCTGCCCTGCCTACTTCAACGACTCGCAGCGCAACGCCACCAAGGACGCCGGGCGCATCGCCGGCCTGGAAGTGATCCGGATCATCAACGAGCCCACCTCCGCGGCGCTCGCCTACGGATTCGGGAAGGCGCAGGCGGAGCGGCAGGTCGCGGTCTTCGATCTGGGCGGCGGCACGTTCGACTTCAGCGTGCTGCACATGTTCAAGGGCGTGTTCGAAGTCGAGGCGACCGGCGGCGACTCGCTGCTCGGCGGCGAGGACTTCGACAACCGGATCATCGACTTCCTCGCCGAGCCGTTTGCCCAGAAGCACGGCATCGATCTGCGCAAGGACAAGATGGCGCTGCAGCGCCTGCGCGACGCGGCGGAGAAGGCGAAGTGCGAGCTCAGCTCGCTCAAGCAGGTGGAGATCAACCTGCCCTTCATCTCCGCCACGCAGCAGTCCGGACCGCTGCACCTGCAGGCTACGCTCTCCCGCGACCAGCTGGAGGAGATGACGGCCGGGCTGGTGCAGCGCTGCATGAAGGTCTGCGAGCAGGTGCTCGGGGAAGCCAAGGTGCACGCCGGCCAGCTCGGCGACGTGCTGCTGGTGGGCGGGCAGACGCGGATGCCGAAGATCCAGGAAGAAGTGAAGCGCCTCTTCGGCAGGGATCCCGCGAAGAACGTCAACCCGGACGAGGCGGTCGCCCTCGGCGCGGCCATCCAGGGAGCGATGCTGCTGCACGACGAGCAGGAGATGCTGCTCCTGGACGTGACGCCGCACAGCCTGGGCATCGCCATCGCCGGCGGCTTCTTCCAGAAGATCATCTCCAAGAACACCACGGTGCCGACCAGCGCGCACCACGTCTTCACCACCGTGAAGGACGATCAGACCTCCGCGAAGATCACCGTGTTGCAGGGCGAGAACGAAGCGGCGATCGACAACGAGCTGCTCGGCGAGTTCATGCTCACCGGCCTGCGGGCTGCGAAGCGAGGAGCGGTCGACATCGACGTCATCTTCGACATCAGCGCGGACGGCATCGTCTCGGTTTCCGCCATCGACATGCAGACGGGGACGCGCCAGAGCATCACCGTCACCGCTTCTTCGGGCCTGACCGAGGACGAGATCCGGAAGGCGACCCAGTCCAACGAGGACTGGATGCTTGCCCAGAAGGAGGACCCCGAGTTCCAGGACCACAAGACGCGGGCGGAGGAGCTGTTCCGCGAGTTCGAGGCGCTCTGGCCCCGCCTCACGCGGGCGGCCCAGAACGGCCTCGGTCAGGAGCCTCTGCAGCGCGCACAGGCGGCGCTCTCCGTGGCGCGCCTGCAGCTTGCGCAGCGCGAGAGCGAGGCACTGGCGGGTTCTCTGGACCGCCTCGAGCGCATGCTGGAAGCGCTCAAGGGCGCGCTCGCGCGCAGCACTGGAGGTCGCTAGATGGCCCTCCAGGGCGGCGGCGGCCGCTTTTCAGCCCTGCTTCTCGAGGGTCTCGATCATTACCGCAAGGGCAAGATGCTCGACGCGGTGCGCGCCTGGGAAGAGGCTTACCTGCTCGAGCCGACCAATCTGCGCGCGCGCGAGTTCCTGCGTTCGGCGCTGGAGCGCATCCATGCGGTCATGGCCCCGGGTGGGCGCGCAACAGCTCCGAACGGGTCTGCTCCGCACCCGTGGCTCCCGTCCCAGCCGGCGGCCGCGGCACCCGCTACGCCCGCCGCTGCACCAGCTCCGCGGCAGGCCGCGAAGCCTGCTGCACCGGATCCGAAGGCAAAGAAAGCGAAGCCCGGAGCGACGCCCGGACAGCGTCCGCCTCCCGCCGCGAATCCGCCCGCGCCTCCGCAGAGCCCATGGGACGACGGACCGTCACTCGCCATCCCGCAGCCGGAGACCGGCGACAGCGGCGGCGGAGCCTGGTCCATCCATGCGGAGACGCTTCCGAGCGCCGCTGTGTCCGACGACGAGACCGACGTCTGGATGCGCGGCGCGCGCGAGCTGGTCGCGCTCAACGACTTCTCCGGCGCGCTGGAGCTCCTGAACAAGGTGCTGGACCGAAAGCCCAACGACAAGGATGCACTCCAGCTCTACGATGTCTGTGAGCAGAACCTGACGCTGATGTACGAGAGCAAGATCGGCGCGATGGATGCGCGGCCCCGCACCGCCATTCCGCCGGACGAGATCATCTGGCTGAACCTCGATCCGCGCGCCGGATTCGTGCTGGCCCAGATCGACGGCGAGGTCTCCTTCGAGGACCTCTACGCGATCTGCGGCCTCAAGCGGCTGGACACCGCGCGCATCCTCTGCGAGCTGCTCGAGCAGGGGGTCGTGCAGGTCGAGGGCCGCGATCAGGCGGTCGCCAAGCGCGCAATGCCGCGCCGCTAGCTCAACCAGGATGTTCGACCGCAGATCACACGACCCAACAAGCCCGGCGACTACGTCTTCAGCTTCGTCACGCTGGGCGTGCGGCTCTCTCTCTGACCCACGCCACCGCCATGCGGGGACGCTCCGTTGGTCTCAGAGGATGTATCGCGAAAGGTCTTCGTCCTTGAGGACGCGGTCGAGCTTGTCGCGGACGTAGGACGCGTCGACGCGGACCGATTTCCCGGCGAAGTCCGGCGCGGCAAACGAGACGTCCTCGAGGACCTTCTCCAGCACGGTGTGGAGCCGGCGGGCGCCGATGTTCTGCGTCCGCGTGTTCATGTCCTGGGCGACGCGGGCCAGCTCCTCGATGCCGCTCGCGTCGAAGACCAGCTCGACTCCTTCCGCGCCGAGCAGCGCCGTGTACTGTCGCGTGAGCGCGTTGCGCGGCTCCGCCAGGATGCGCACCAGGTCCGCCTGCGAGAGCGCCTCCAGCTCGACGCGGATGGGAAAGCGCCCCTGCAGCTCCGGCAACAGATCGCTCACCTTCGCCAGGTGGAAGGCGCCGGCGGCAATGAACAGCACGTGGTCGGTCTTGACCGGGCCGTATTTCGTGTTCACCGTGCTCCCTTCGACGATGGGCAGCAGATCGCGCTGGACGCCGCCCCGGGAGACGTCGGGCCCGTGCGCCTGCCCCGAGGGCAGCGCCACCTTGTCGATCTCGTCGATGAACACGATCCCGTTCGACTGCACCCGTTCCAGCGCCTCGCGCGCCAGGCTGTCCTTGTCGACGAGCTTCTCCCCCTCGTCCTGCGCGAGCACGCGCCGCGCCTCGGGGACGGAGAGCTTTCGCTTCTTGCTCTTCTTTCCGAAGGGAAGGTTTCCCAGCATCTCCTGGAGATTGAGGCCCATCTCCTCCATCCCCTGCGAGCCGAAGATCTGCATGGTGGGAGCGGCGCGCTCCTGCACGTCCACTTCCACGGAGCGGTCGTCCAGGCCGCCGGCGCGGAGCATCCCGCGCAGCTTCTCGCGGGTGGAGTCGCGCGACCCCGGCAGGAGCAGATCAAGCAGCCTCTCCTCGGCCATCTCCTCCGCCCGCGGCTGGACCTCGCGCTGCCGCTCCTCGCGCACGAGCGCCACGCCGGCCTCGACGAGGTCGCGGATCATCGAGTCGACGTCTTTTCCGACGTAGCCGACCTCGGTGAACTTCGACGCCTCCACCTTGACGAAAGGCGCGCCCGCGAGCCGCGCCAGCCGGCGCGCGATCTCCGTCTTGCCCACGCCCGTCGGGCCCACCAGGATGATGTTCTTCGGCATCACCTCGTCGCGCAGCTCGGGGGTAAGCCGGAACCGCCGCCACCGGTTGCGCAGCGCGATGGCCACGGCGCGCTTCGCGGCGTCCTGCCCGACGATGTAGCGGTCCAGCTCCGCGACGATCTCGCGCGGCGTCAGATCTTTTCCGGCGGTCATGAGATCACAGTTCCTCGATGGAGATCTGATCGTTGGTGTAGATGCAGATGCGCCCGGCGATGCGCAGCGACTCCTCGACGACCTGGCGCGCGCCGAGCTGCGAATGAGCCAGGAGCGCCACGGCGGCCGCTTGCGCGAAAGGACCGCCGCTGCCGATGGCGGCGACGCCGTCGTCGGGCTCCACCACGTCTCCGGTGCCCGACAGGATCAGGGTGCGCTCCTTGTCGGCGACCACCAGCAGCGCCTCGAGCCGCCGCAGGAACCGATCGGTGCGCCAGTCCTTGGCGAGCTCGACCGCTGCCCGCGCGAGGTTCTTGTTGAAATCCTTCAGCTTTCCCTCGAAGCGGTCGAACAGGGTGAAGGCGTCGGCTGTGGCGCCTGCGAAGCCCGCCAGCACCGACCCGTCGCCGAGCCGCCGCAGCTTCCTCGCGCCGTGCTTCATCACCGTCTTGTCGAGCGTGACCTGCCCGTCCGCGCCGAGGGCAACCTTCCCGTCCTTGCGCACGCAAACGACCGTCGTCGACCGGATCTTCATCGCGCGCCGATGGTAACGCTGCGCCCCGATGCGTGCGATGGTACCTTGACCGGCAATGTCCGGCTCCGACGCGATCATCCTTTTCGGCGGGACCAGCAACGAGCGCCGCGTTTCCGTGGCCTCCGCGCAACATGTCGCCGCGGTGCTCGGCGAGGCGGAGGCCTGGTTCCTCGCTCCGAGCGGAGCGGTGCATCGGGTGACCCGCGAAGAATTGGCCGCCTTCGAGCGCCCTTTCGAGCGCGACTTCAAACCGGCGGCGCCGGCAGCGTTCACTTCGGTCGTGGCCGCGCTCGAGAGTCAGCCGTCGCGCGTGTTTCTCCTCGCCCTGCACGGGGGCGAAGGCGAAGACGGCACCATCCAGCGCATGCTCGAGGCGCGCCGGATCGCTTTCACCGGTCCCGGGGCGGACGCGTCGGCGCGGGCCTTCGACAAGGAGGTGGCGAAGCAGGTGGCCAGCGGCGCCGGCGTGCGCATCGCCCGTTCGGTGCATCTCTCGAAGGATCCCAAGGTCCTGCGCAACGAGCTCGGGGAGATGCTCGCGATCTACCGGCGCATCGTGGTCAAGCCGGTGGCCGGAGGCAGCAGCGTCGGCCTGTACCATGTGGCATCCGCGGAGGAAGCGGAGCGGGCCGCGCGGGGGATCGACGAGTCGGGGGAAGCCTGTCTCGCCGAGGAATTCGTCAGCGGCACCGAGCTGACCGTGGGGATCGTCGACGGGCCGTCCGGACCGCGTGCGTTGCCGGCGAGCGAGGTGCGCCTCGAGGAAGGACGTGCGTTCGATTACGAGGGGAAATATCTGGGCAAGGGCACTCGAGAGATCACGCCTGCGGAAGTTCCTGCCGCGGTATCCCGGGCGGCGCAGGACCTGGCGGTCGCCGCGCACCAGGCGCTCGGGTGCGAGGGGTACTCGAGAACGGACGCGATCGTTTCCGCCAAAGGACCCGTGTTCCTCGAGCTCAACACGCTGCCGGGCCTCACCCGCGCGTCGTTCCTGCCGCAGCAGCTCGCCGCCGAGGGGACCTCGATGCTCTCGTTCCTCGAAGGCCAGCTCGCCATCGCCCGCAGACGCCGGGACCGGTAAGCCCTACTTCTTGTGCGCTCTCGGGTGGGCGTCTTCGTATGCCTGCAGCAGCCGCTCGGCGGAGACGTGCGTGTATCGTTGTGTCGTCGACAGCGACGCGTGGCCGAGCAGCTCCTGGATTCCCCGCAAGTCCGCGCCCATGTCGAGCAAGTGGGTGGCGAAGCTGTGGCGGAGCGCATGCGGGTGCACGTGCCGGCGCGCTCCGGCGATCAGCGCATACTTTGCCAGATGCCGGGCGACGCTGCGCACCGTCAGCCGCGTCCCGCGGCGGTTGAGGAACAGCGCCGTTCCCGACGGCCGCAGCTCCGCGCGCCGCGCGAGGTACGCGTCGAGCGCGCCGCGCGCCTTGCGCAAGAGTGGAACGATGCGCTCCCTTCCGCCCTTCCCGCGCACGCGCAGCGAATCCTGCGTGACGTCATCGAGATTCAGGCCTACGAGCTCCGAGACGCGCAGGCCCGCGCCGTAGAGCAGCTCGAGCGCCGCCCGATCGCGCAGGCCAGCTGCGCTTCGCGAGGAGGGTGCGGCGACGATGGCGAAGCAGTCGTCGACGGAGACGACATTGGGCAGCGAGACACGCCGCTTCGGGAACGCCAGCCGGCGCGCCGGGCTGTCTGCGATGTGACCCATGCGCACGCGGTGCTCGTAGAACGCCCGCAGGCTCGACTGCTTGCGCGCAAGCGTGGCCGGTGTGTTGGCGGAGTAGCGGGAGGCGAGGAATGCCCGCAGGTCGTCGCGCGTCGCCGCATCGAGCGAAATCCCGCGCTCGTCGAGGAAGGCCGCAAGCTGCCGCAGATCGGAGACGTACGCCCGCTCGGTGTGGGCAGAGGCGCGCTCCACCCGCGCCAGGTGGGCCGCGAAGGCGTCGATCTCCGGATTCATGCCGGGCATCCTGCCGGCGTCAGGGAACGTCCGCCAGAAACACGCCGGACCGTCCGGCGGCGACGATGGCGTAGACGACATGCTTGCCTGCATCGTCCGCGAAGCGCGAGGTCGGATCGACCTCCTCCGCCAGCGGCTTGAGCCGGTCCATCGGCGACCCGGCGGCGGAAATCACCGCCACGTCGACGGCGCGAGGCGCGCCGCGGTGCGGCTGCTGCACCAGGATGCGCATGCCGTCGCGCGAGAGATCGAATCCCGCCACGTTGGCGGCGAGGAGCTCCGGCGCGCCGCCGGAAAACGGCGCGCGCAGCAGCGAGCAGCTCCTCGAGCCGCCCGCGCAGCGCGCCTTGTAATAGAGGGTTGCGCCGTCGGGCGAGAGCGCCCAGCCGTAGACTCCTTCGTCGAGCCGGTGCGGCTCGCCGCGCGGCGCGGCCAGGTCGATGCCCCACAGCTCGAGCTTGAAGTCGCCCTTCTGCGGCGCCTGGACGACATACAGCAGGCGGCGGCCGAACACGGAGAAGCTTTGCACCTTCGCGGCGATCTCCCGGGCGGCACCGCCAGGGCCAATCGCCGTCAGCGTCCCCGCTCGCGCCCGGAGATCGTACCGGGCAAGGCAGAGCAGATCGCCGCCCGCTCCCCAGCGCCAGTCGATCACCCGCGTCGCGGCGAGGCGCGGCAAGCCGCCCGATCTCGGCATCCGGTAGAGATCGCCGGCCGCCTCGCCGGGCTGCTTCTCCGTCGAGAACAGCGCCAGCTCCCTGCCGTCCGGCGAGAACGCAAACGCGGTTGCGGTGGCAATTGGCCTGCCGTCGACGAGGAGCGGCCGGTCTCCACCCTTGGGCGGCGGGGGCCCGAGAGCAGCGAGCGCGCCATCGGAAGCGAAAGCGAAATCAGAGGTGGCGACCGCGATCTTCTGCGCCGTCCCCGAGAGCGGATCGATGGTCCAGAGCGTCCCGCCCGATGCCGCGGACGTACGCGCCGCCACGCGCCTGCCGTCCGGGGACCAGGAGATCGCCTGCAGCGCGGAGAGCGCGACCGTCTTCCCGCCGATGCCCAGGACGTCCCTGCCCGCAAATGCGAGCTCTCCGTGCGGCGACCAGGCAAACGCGCGCGCCGCGTGCGCCACGAGGCGCGGCGCGACTCCCGGCGCCGCCGTCCACAGCTCGCCCTCCCCGTCGCGAAATCGCCAGCGGGCAAGGAAGGCCAGCTCGCCTCCCCGGGGCGAGAACGCATAGGCCCCGTCCTGCGCCGAGACACCGGAGCCGACCTTGGCATCGTCGAGCCAGAGATCTCCCGCGAGCAGATCGTCGGGAACGCCGCGGTCGTCTGGATGGGTGGCGTCGAGCAGGAACGCCACTGCGCCGTCGCGGGCAATCAATCCGCGCGCGACGCCGGACGCGAGCTTGCGCCCTGGAGGCGCCTGCGTGCAGGCGATGCACAGCGCGACTACGGCCGCAGTTCGGTCGAAGCGCATGGTGCCGGTTCGGGGCGCAGCGCAATATCCTGCTCTGCCGCCCAAGTCGCGAGATCGCGCCGCGCCCGTGCGACCATGCGCGGCTTGCGCTCGTGCTTGCGATGCGGATCCGGCAGCGGCGGAAAGAGCGCGAAGACGACGTTGGTCGGTTGGTACTCGTAATCGTCGGGATGGGCCTCGCCGGTCACGTGCCGCAGGAGCGCCCCGATGGCGGTGGTGCCCGGCGGCGGCGAGAGCTCCGTTCCGCGAAGGCGGGCGAGGATGCGGCGGGCGGCGACGTGCCCGGATGCGGCGCTCTCCACGTAACCCTCGACGCCGGTGATCTGGCCGGCACAGTAGACGTGCCGCAGGGCCTTCAGCGAACCGTCTGCGGCAATCGCGCTGGGAGCGTTCAGGAAGGTGTTGCGATGAACCTGGCCGAGACGGATCCACTCCGCATTGCGCAGCCCGGGAACGAAGCTTGCGAAGATGCGCTTCTGCTCCGGCCAGGTGAGCCGCGTCTGGAACCCCACCAGGTTCCAGGCGGTCCCCGCCTTGTCTTCACGCCGCAGCTGCACCACGGCGTGCGGCCGCTTTCCGGTATGTGGATCGGTCAGCCCCACGGGCTTCATCGGACCGAAGGCAAGGGTGTCGCGGCCGCGCTCGGCCATCACCTCGATGGGAAGGCACCCTTCGAAATACCGCGCTTCCTCGAACGCATGTGGCGCGACCTTCTGCCCGCGCAGCAGCTCGTCGACGAAACGCTCGTACTCGTCGCGCGCCAGAGGAAGATTCAGGTAATCGGCGCCTTCGCCCTTCCCGTACCGCGACTGGGCGAAGGCGATGGAGCGGTCCACCGAGTCGCCGGCCACGATCGGAGCGATGGCGTCGTAGAACGCGAGCTGCGAAGCGCCAACCGCCTGTGCGAGGGAACGCGCGAGCTCCTCTCCGGTAAGCGGGCCCGTGGCGACGATGCAAAGATCCGGCGCCGGGGGAAGCTCGCGAACTTCGCCGGAAGCGACGCGGAGGCGCGGATGCTCGCGCACTCGCGCCGTCAGGCCTGAGCTGAACTTCACGCGGTCGACCGCGAGCGCGTCGCCGGCCGGGACCCGGGCGCGGTCTGCCTGTGCGAGCACCGGCGACCCCAGGCGGCGTAGCTCCTCATGGAGCAGCCCGATGGCGTTGTGCGGATTGTCGGACCGCATCGAATTGGAACAGACGAGCTCCGCCAGCCCGTCCTCTTTGTGGGCGGGCGAGCGCCGCTGCGGCTTCTGCTCGTGGAGAACGACGTCGATTCCGGCATCCGCGAGCAGGAGCGCCGCCTCCGTCCCCGCCAGACCGCCGCCGATGATGTGGACGTCGCGCTGCATCCGCGGGCGTTGCTATACGGCAACGTCAGCGCTGGCAAGCTCGGAAACGCCCCGCAGTCCGGCCGGGTCACGCCCACGACCCGTCGACCGAGCCCACCGTCACCGCGGGGATCGAATCCCCACCGCGAGCACCGGCGCGGCTGCGGAACGCACATCAAGCTAAGGCGGGGCGCGCCAGCCGCAACAGACTAGCTGGCGGGCGTTCAGGGGAACAGCATCGCCGGATGAGACCCGACCAGGGGCCGCGCTCGTCGTCAGGAAGCCTGTGCCTGGACGGATGGGTCCGTCCCCGGCTCGGGGACTTCGCGCCGGTACCCGCATTGCTTGTCGGGACAGGCGATGAACGCGCCGTCGCGCTTCGTGTACTTCTGCAGCAGGTACGGCTTCCCGCACTGCGGGCACGGCCCTGGAATCGGCCGGTCCCACGCCGCGAACTTGCAGTTCGGGTAGTTCACGCAGCCGAAGAAGCTCTTTCCGAAGCGCGATTTGCGCTCGGCGAGGCCGCCGCCGCAGTCGGGGCAGACCACGCCCTTCAGGGTGATCGGCCTGGTCGTCTTGCACGTGGGATAGTCCGAGCACGCGAGGAACCGGCCGAACCGACCGCGCTTGTTCACCATCGGCTTGCCGCACGTGGGGCAGGTCTCCTCGGTGGGCAGATCCTCGACTACCCGGATCGTGCCGTTTTCCTCGACGAAGTCCTTGGTGTTCTTGCAGTCGGGGTACCCGGAGCAGGCCAGAAAGCGCCCCATGCGGCCCCACTTGATCACCATCGGGCTACCGCACTTCTCGCAGACCAGGTCGGTGGGCTTCTCCTCGCGCTTCACGTCGCGCATCTGCGCTTCCGCCGCCGCGAGGCTCTTCTTGAAGGGCTCGTAGAATTCGCCCAGCACCGACTGCCAGTCGATCTTGCCTTCCTCGACCTCGTCGAGCTCCTCCTCCATCCGCGCAGTGAACTGCACGTCCATCACCCGCGGGAAGGCGCCTAGCAGAAGCTCGGTGACGATCTTCCCCAGATCGGTCGGAAAGAACCGACCCTCCTTCTTCTCCACGTACTCCTTGTCCTGGATGGTCGAGAGGATGGCGGCGTACGTCGACGGCCGGCCGATGCCCTTCTCCTCCAGCTCCTTGACCAGCGACGCCTCGGTGAACCGTGGCGGGGGCTGGGTGAAGTGCTGCTCGGGGATCAGGTCGATGAGCTCGAGCGTCTGCCCCGACTCCAGAGGCGGAAGCTGGCGGGAGATATCGCCCTTCTCCTCGTCCTCGCCCTCCATCTTCTCGGCGCCCGCTTCCTCCTGCGGCTGCTCCGCTTCCTGCCCGTACACCGCGAGGTATCCGGGGAACTTGAGGATCTGCCCGGTGGCCCGGAACGTGGCCCTGCCCGCCTTGATGTCGGCGGTAGTCTGATCGAACACCGCCGGCACCATCTGGCAGGCGATGAAGCGGTTCCAGATCAGCTCGTAGAGCCGGAACATGTCCTTTTCGAGGAACGGCTTCACGCGCTCCGGCGGATGGTCGAGCGCGGTGGGCCGGATCGCCTCGTGCGCGTCCTGCGCGCTCTTCTTCGTCTTGAACTGGACTGGCTCCCCGGGCAGGTACTCCTTCCCCCAGCGCCCCGCGACGTACTCGCGCGCGCCTGCGACCGCATCGGGAGAGAGCCGGACGGAGTCGGTGCGCATGTACGTGATCAGCGCCGTCTGCCCGTCGTCTCCCAGCTCCACGCCTTCGTAGAGCCGCTGCGCGAGAGTCATGGTCTTCTTGGCGGTGAAGCCCAGCCGGTTCGCGGCTTCCTGCTGCAGCTTGGAAGTAATGAACGGCGGCGGGGCGTTGCGACGACGCTCCTTCTTCGTCACCTCGATGACGACGAACTTCTCGCGCCTCAGCTGCTCGACCAGCGGCCTCGCGATATCGCCGGTGGGAATCTCCGCCTTCTCGCCGTCGAGCCGGATCAGCTTGGCGCGGAATTGTGGCGGGAGCGCCGCGCGCAGGTCTGCCTCGATGCTCCAGTACTCGACGGGAACGAACTTCGCGATCTCCTCTTCCCGCTCGACCACCAGCCGCACCGCGACGCTCTGGACCCGTCCCGCCGAGAGTCCACGGCGAACCTTCTTCCAGAGGATGGGCGAGATCTGGTACCCGACCAGCCGATCCAGCACGCGCCTCGCCTGCTGCGCGTCGTACAGGTCGCGGTTGAGCTGCAGCGGCTTCTGGATGGCTTCCTGGATGGCTTTCTTGGTGATCTCGTTGAAGAGGATGCGCTGCGCGGGGATCTTGGTCCGCTTCAGCTGCTCGTAGACGTGCCAGGCGATGGCCTCGCCCTCGCGGTCGGGGTCCGTCGCGAGCAGGATCAGCTGCACGCCCTTGGCGGCGGCCTTGAGCTCCGCCACCACCTTCTTCTTCGCGTCGATCACCTCGTAGACGGGCTGGAAACCGTTCTCGACATCGACGCCGATCTTGCTCTTCGGCAGGTCCATCACGTGGCCTACCGAGGCCTTCACCACGTACCCGGAGCCCAGGTACTTCTTGATGGTCTTGGCCTTCGCCGGAGACTCGACGACGACCAGGGTGCTGCCCTTCCCGCGGGTGGGCACCTCGCCCTGCCCACTCGCCTTACCGCTGGTCTTTCGGGTTTTCGCCGTCTTCGCTGCTACCTTGCTGGTTGCCATGACTCCCTCGGGGCGGCGATCGATGCCGTCACTCCCAATTGGGTTCGAAAGCTCAGCGGCGCAGGAAATATTTCCCGGGCCTCTGCACGACGACGCCCTTCAACTCCAGCTCCGCCAGCTTACCCAGCGCTTCCCGGGCGGGGATCTGCGCGCGGAGGGCGAGGTCGTCTACATGAGCAGGGGTCCTCTCGTCCAGAAGTCTCCAGAGTTTCGCACCGGTCGCATCGATGATTTCGGTGTCCGTATCGGGCCTTTTGCCAGTTTCGTTGGATGCCGGAACGGCTGAATGCGATGCGTCATCGACTGGTGTGGCCATGGGAATCGGCCAACCCAGGTCAGTCAGGACGTCCGCCGGACCGGTTGCCAGCTTCGCCTTCCCCTCGCGCAGCAGGCCGTTTGGTCCCTCGGCACGAGGATCCGCCGGATCGCCGGGTACGGCGTAGACAGGGATGTTCTGCGCAGTGGCGTGGGCTGCCGTGATCAAAGCGCCAGATCGCTGCGCGGCGCGGACGACCACCACCGCATCGGACAATCCCGCAACCGTGCGGTTTCGGCGCGGAAAATTTCTGGGCATCGGCTGCGTTCCCGGCGCGAGCTCGCTGACCAGGGCGCCCCCGCCGTTCGCCAGCCGGTCGAAGAGCCTTCGATTGTCCGAAGGGTAGACGACATCGATTCCAGATCCGAGCACCGCGATGGACGTCCCTTGTCCCCAGAGCGCTCCTTCGTGCGCCGCGGCGTCGATGCCGCGCGCTCCGCCCGAAACCACCTCGACGCCCGCCCGGGCGAACATGTCGCCGAACTCGTGCGCCAGCGCCAGTCCCGACTCCCCGACCTCGCGCGCGCCGACGACGGCGATCCGGCGGACCTCTGGCGCCAGGTTCCCGCGCACGTAGAGCAGTCGCGGCGGATTCGGGATCCTCCGCAGCTTCTTCGGATACTGCGCGTCGTCGAGCAGCAACACGCGGGCGCCCGCATCGCGAGCCGCCTTCAATACCAGGACACCCAACTCGCGGAGATTCGGACCCTGCGCGAGATACTGCCGCGCTTCCGGATTCAGCTCGAGCTGCTCGCCGGCCTCGAGGATGCCGCGGGGGCCTTCTTCCAGGGCAGCCTCGAGCGACTGGAACCGAGCGGCGATTCGCGCCAACGTCGAGGCGCCAATCCCCGGGACCGCCGACAGCGCACAGGCGGCCAATACGTCGGGACCCGCACGCCCTGCGGCGTCGGCCACCCTCTGGCTCCCGTGCGCCAAGCTACTGCACGCCGCCGCCGGACCCGGAACCGCGCATCTCGACCAGGTCTCCGGCCTGCAGCTCGCGGATGCTCTTGATCACCACGGCAGTGCTCAGGTGATCGCGCGCATCGACGACCAGGAGCAGCCCGACGCTTTCCTCGGGGACCGCGACCTTTGCCGCCCGGGCGCCCTGCTTCCCGCCCGTGTACGACTTGGTCACGAACGCATTGTTCAGGCCGTCGCCCTGGCGAAGGACGGCGAAGGTGTTTCCTTCCTCGACGCCGTCTTCGACGCCGCGGTCGATGAACACCTCCTGGTATTCGCCATAAGTGGTGAGGCCGGGGTTCACGTTCTGGACGATCCTGCCGACCACGTCGGCGCCGTTCGCCCGCGGGGCGATGCGCTTCTCCTGCGCGATCCAGGGACGCACGAGATCACCGCGTTCCACCTCTTCGAACGTCCGCTCGATCTGCACCGTCGCCTGCGTGCCCTGGATGGAGATGACCCTGACCACACCGACCGTCTTGGTCTGCCGGGCCAGCGTCCGATTCGAAATCGGATGGACGATGGGCCCCTCCGGGCGGAAGATCAGCAGCTTGTCGCCGACCCTGGCCGGCACGTCATGCCTGAACCGGGCGTACCCCGTGTCGTAGGTGGAGAGCATCTGCTTCTCCTCGAACGAGGCTTCGAGCGTGCCGGCGTCGCGCATCTCTTCCGGCGTCACCAGCCCGCTCGTGCGCACGCTCAGGACCGGCGGCGGCGAGAAGGCGAGCTTGCCGCTCACGCTGACGGAATTCAGCGCCGCGCGCGTCTCGCGGCTGTTCTTCTTGACCACCTCGAGGTCGGGCGTGTCGGACGTGGTCACCGAGGTCTCCCATGAAGCTCCCGGCGGCGTCTCTTCCGGCGCGTTCAGCGCCTCGGCGTCGATGCCCGGCTCCTCGGCCTGGACCTGCGCCGGAGCCTGGGCACCGCCGTCGCCGGGCACGATGCGGAGCTTGTTGCCTGGATAGATCCAGTGCGGGTTCTCGATGCTCGGGTTCAGGCTCCAGATCTTGGGCCAGTACCAGGGATTGCTGAGGAACTTCTGGGAGAGATCCCAGAGCGTGTCGCCCTTGACGATGGTGTACTCGTCGGGCGTTCCCGGAACCGGCTGGATGTTGGCGTCGGGCGGCGGGCGAGGGCTCTGCTCCGTGATGGGGGCGTTCTCCGGCCGCTGCGCCGGCACCGTCAGGGTGTGAGGCCGCCGCGCAGTCGGGCGGGGGCTGACCTGTTGCTGCGGATCCATGGCCTGCGGCGCCACCGGCGGAGGCGGCTGGTTCTGCTGCGCGCGCACCTGAACTGCAAGCGCCAGAGTTAGCGCCCCTCCCCATCCTGCTCCCCTGCGCCATCGCGCGATCGTCCGCGTTCGCATCGGTGCCCTCCCTACAGTCCCTGCAGGAGCTGCCGCGAGTGCGCCGATTCCGGCGCTTGCGGGTGCTCCGCGCTCAGCTGGTTGAGAACGGCCTTCGCCTCTGCCTTGCGCCCGAGAACCCGGAGGCAGCGCCCGCGCTCGAGCTGCGCCTGCGGGACCGCATCGCCGGCCGGATACTTCAGCGGCAGGCTCTCGAAGATCTGCAGCGCGCCGGCGCAGTCTCCGCGCACCTCCCGAATGAGGCCCGCGAGATAGAGCGCATTGTCGGCGGCGCTGTGCTGCGGGTAGGTGGCCACGAAAGCGAGCAGATCGACTTCCGCCTCCACATGGCGTCCTTCGTTGAGCTTGCGCACGGCGTCCGCCCAGATGTGATCGGCGTCGAAATCGCGCGCCACCGAAGGATCCGTGGCGAGGCGCGCCAGCGCTTCCTCGTCGGGCTCACGGAGCTCGACGTCACTCGGGAGCCGCGGCGCGTGCTCGACCGGATTGGGCCGATCGGTGCGGCGCAGGCGTCCGCCCGCCTTCACCGTCTTGGCCGGCGGGCGCGGATCCGGACGGGCGGGCGACGCGGGGGTCACGTGCGCCGGCTGCGCCTTGGCCGCCAGCGCGGCGAGCTTCACTTCCAGCTCCTCGATCCGCCGCTGCTGCTGAGCGAGCAGCGCCGACTGCGCCTGGATCTGACCGCGCATCTCGTTCAGCTCCTCACTTTCGGCGGCCGGACGCACTGCCGCTCCAGCGCAGGCGACGAGCATGGCCGTGGCGGCAATAAAGCCGAAGCGCAAGCGGATTTCCCCTCTGTGCGGCAATGGCGCCGCGTCCCGCGATCATCTACGCGGGGGGCCTGACATGTCAAAGAAAGGCTCAGGAGTCGCGGACTTCGATGAAGGCGAGATGCCGACCTGTGCGCCCTTTGTCGCGGCGGTGGCTGAACCATGCGCTGCTGTCGCAGGATGTGCACCCTTCGACCTGCTCGATCCGTTCGGGCGGAATTCCCGCCTGAAGAAGCGAGCGTTCGACGCAATGGCGCAGGTCGAGGTGCGGCTTTGTCGTCCGCGCCGGATCGTCGGCTGCTTCCGGACCGAACAGCGCGCGAAATTCGGCGGCCAGCTCGGGCGAGACTTCGTAACAGCACCGACCGATGCAAGGTCCGATCGCGGCGAGCATCTGCGCCGGGTCCGCTCCCGCCGCGTGCTGAAGGGCGCGAATGGCGCGCCCGGCAATCCCCAGCCGCGCGCCTCGCCAACCCGAGTGCACCGCCGCCGCGGCGCGTTCGGCGTGCACGAGGATGGGGACGCAGTCCGCCACGCGGACTCCCACGGCGCCCTCGCCGAGAGCAACGATGGCGTCCGCGCCTTCCTCCTGCCTTGCCGTCGGCGCGAACACCTCGCGCATGCGCGCGTCGACGATGCGGTCGCCGTGGACCTGATGGGCGCTGGCGATCGGCGCCTGGAGGCCCGCTGCCGCGCGAAGGAGCGCGTGGTTCCTGCGCACCGCCGCTTCGTCGTCGCCGACCGAAACGCTGAGATTGAGCGAGGAGAACGCGCCGGAAGAGACGCCGCCCGTCCGCATCGAGAAGCCATGGGGGACGCCTGCGGCGGAGAGGAGGCGGGAGGTGGCGAAGAGCTTCACGCTCCCAGTCTAACTCCTACAAGTCGTGCAGATACTCCTGGATCTCGCGCGCGGCCTGCTCCTCGGAAGTCCGGTCGACCGACCGCCCCGCGAGCTCGGGAACGCGCTCCACCAGGACGATACGCTCTCCGCGCGCGTCGCCGACGACGTTGCCCTGCGGGTCGAGGTCGTTGACGCCCTCCAGCACGACCCGGCTGCCGTTCCGGCGCACCTGGTAGAGCGTGCGCGTTCCGGCCCCGGTTGAGTCGCCGAGGAGGAACCTGTCGCCGTCGGCCTGCCAGCGGCAGGCGCGATCGGACACGCCTGGCTCCTCGCCGTCGACGGAGACGGCGAGCGCGAGCCGGCACTGCCCGCTCTCCTCGAGCATCAGGGCGCCACGCTCGGTGAGGACGTGCTCGGCGCCATTCGCGTCGGTCAGCTTGGTGCCGGTCTCGCTGATCTCGATCAGCTGGTCGATTCCGTCGAGCTGGGCGCGAGAGCGGATCGACTCGACCGCGTACTTCCCGGCGGCGAGCACCGGCCTGTCGGGACGCGACGCGCCGAAATGCGCGCACCCGATTCCCGCCGCCAGCACCAACGCCATCCCGACCCGCCCGAACCCCATGTGCCGCCTCCCCGCCCGCGTCCGGAGGAAAACTGTGCAAGCGGGCGGCCACGCTGGCGACGCGAGTGGCAGAGGCGGGATGGGAACGGCCGTTCCCACCCGCGGAACCGTCCGCTTCAGGAGAGCGCGCGGCGCGCCTTGAGCTGTTTACGAACGAACCAGGCGACGGCGAGGAGACCGATCGCCAACAGGACGGCGTCGAACCGGTGGAACCAGGGCTTGAGCTCGTCGATGTGCTCGCCGAGCTTCATGCCGACCCAGGCGAGGCCGAGGCACCAGGGGAACGATCCGGCGAAGGTGTAGACGATGAACTTGCCCATCGGCATCCGCGCGACGCCGGCCGGAAAGGCGATGAAGGTGCGGACCACGGGAAGCAGTCGCGCCACGAACACGGTCACGTCTCCGCGCCGGACGAAAAAGCGGTCAGCCCAGTCCAGGTGCTCCGGGGAGAGCAGGATGTAGCGTCCGTACTTCAGGATCAGCGGACGGCCTCCATAAGCCCCGACGTAATAGGCGGGGATGCTGCCGAGGACGCAGCCGACGCCGCCCCAGAGGCCGCAGCCGAAGAGCGTGAAGCGGCCCGAAGGAACCAGGCTGCCGGCGAACGGCATGATCACTTCGGAGGGCAACGGGATGCAGGCGCTCTCGATTGCCATCAACCCGGCGATGCCGGCGTACCCCATGGCGGAGATGACGCCCTGGATCCAGAGCGCGACGGCTTCGAGGACGTTGGCGATCAAGGGAGGACCCGAAGGCGGCGTCCCGGCCGGGACGGTTCCGCGCCGTAGAAGATTTCGTCGTAGGGAACGCTGCAGTCGGTCGCGCGCGGCTCGGGGTAGGCGAACCGCTCGCCCTGGTAGCTGCGGAAGATGGTCTCGCGCGCGCGCCGCTCGACCACGTACTCGGGCTGGATCGTCACCTTCCCTCCCCCGCCGGGAAGATCGACGGCGAGGTGCGGGACGGCGAGACCGCTGGTCCAGCCGCGGAGCTCGCGGAGGATCTCGATTCCTCTCGCGAGCGGCGTGCGCAGGTGCTCGAGGCCCTCGGCGACGTCCATCTGGTGCAGATAGTAGGGACGCACCCGCATGGTCAGGCACTTCTGCATCAGATCCTTGATCGCGCGGGCGCTGGAGTTCACCCGGCGCATGAGCACCGCCTGGTTCTCCACCGGGATGCCGCGATCGACGAGCCGCTCGCAGGCCTCACGCGCCTCTCCGGTGATCTCCTTCGCGTGATTGAAGTGGGTGACGACGTACAACGGAGCGAACTTGCGCAGGGCCCCGGCCAGCTCGTCGTCCACACGCATGGGCAGGCAGACGGGAATGCGGGTGCCGATGCGGACGATCTCGACGTGCGGAACGCTGCGAATCTGTTCCAGCAGCTCGATCAGCCGCTCGGTGGAGAGCAACAGCGGGTCGCCGCCCGAGACCAGCACGTCGCGCACTTCGGGATGCTCGCGCAGATAGTCCACGGCCTCGTGCAGCTCCTCCCGCGAGATGCCTCCCTCGTCGCCGGAGGTGATGCGCCGCCGCGTGCAGTGACGGCAGTAGACCGAGCAGTGATCGAGAGCAAGCAGAAGAACCCGGTCCGGGTATTTGTGCACGATTGCGCGGACCGGCCGGTGCTTGTCCTCCCCGAGCGGGTCGCGCAGCTCGCCCGGATGCGCCTCGGCCTCCGCGCGTACCGGGATGGCCTGCATGCGGATCGGACAATACGGGTGCCCGGGGTCGATGAGGCTCAGGTAGTACGGCGAGACGCCGAGGCGGAAGAGGTCCGCGGTCTCGACGCAGCCGCGGCGCTCGTCCTCGGTGAGCGCGATCGCCCGCTCGAGCTGCGCGAGGGTGCGGATGCTGTGGCGGAGCTGCCAGCGCCAGTCGGCCCACTCGGCATCGCTCGCCTGCGGGAAGAGCTCAACCCGTCTCGCGGCCGTCGACATGAGGGCGCGCAAGATGCTTCGCCCGCCGCGGCAGGTCAAGGACGCAGGTCCATGAACCTGCGCGGCTCAGAAACCGTACGTGCCGCTCTTCGTGCCGCTGCTCCTCGCGTGCGGTCCGTTGACGCCGACGGTGACCCGGAAGATGGCGGAGAGCGTACCGGCGGTGGGCGACGGCGCGCATGCGTGCCCGGGCGCCGCGGTGGTGGGCGTCTTGTTCGTGTTGGCGACGTCGAAGCCCAGGACGGTGCCGTTGTACCAAACGCCGAACTCGGTCTGCACGATGCAGGCGCCATTCACCGTGTTTGCGACGGTGCAAGGCAACGTAGGGTTCGCCGCCGAGACCGCCTCACGACTCAAGTCCATCGCGCCGAGATTGTCGAGCATTGCGTCGCCGCCGTACTTCGTCAGCTTGAGCCCGTCCTTTGGCGCTGTCAGATCCACGGTAAAGTTCGTCCCGATCGTTGGCAGGTTCAGATAGCTATCGAGGACCTGGACGGACGCGGACAGAATGGAGGTATTCGACGCGTTGTTGTCGATGTAATCCGCGCAAGTCTGGGGTGCGGGAGCCCAGGCGCTGAAGATAGGCGCGCCGACCTCGGTAAACACCACCCACGTCGGAGCCCAGATCGTCCGGTCGGAATCCCAGATGCCGTTCGGCGGATTGTACGCCGCGCAGCTCGCCCCGCCGCAGAAACGGTCTTCGGTGACCGGGTCATAGGCATTGTCGTCGTTGGCGTCGATGAAGGGGTCGCCCTGGTCGACGAACAGCTCCCCGGCGGTGTACTGCCCGTCGAGATTGGCATCGACGAAGGCTTCCTCGCCGCGGACCATGGCGATGATCGTCACGAGCTGATCGCGCGGGTTGGCGGAACCCTGGAACGGCTCGGCCGCGCGAGGCTTCGGAAACTGCGTCGCGTCTGCGGCGAAGGGAGCCGTCTCGACCGGACCGAAGCCGCCCGCCGGATCGGACGAGAACGTCACGGTGACGGTGCCCTCGTCCGGATCCGTCGGGTTGTTGAGGTCGAACGGCTTGGTCGTGGCGCTCGCGCTGATCGCGCCCGTTTCGGCGGCGAAATAGACCGGCGTGGCGATCCCGACGCGGTTCCCGTAGCGATCGGAGAGGCGGACGCTGCACTCGCTGGTCTCGTACTCCAGGGTCGTCGTGTAGACCGGCAGGTTGATCCGGTTGCAACGGAAATAGAAGCCGGACGCCGACGGCTTGGCCCCGCGCACCGCGATCGGCTGGGAGCCCGAAGCTCCGGTCGCCGTCACCGTGGCGGTGATCGCCGTAATACCGACTTGTGGCCCGGCGTCGTATCCGACGGAGACGGTGCCGTCCCCGCTGGTGACTGCGCTGGCTTGCGCCAGCGTCACGAGGGCCGGTTGCTTCTGGCCGAAGGTGACCGTGGCGCCGGACACTGCCCGGCCGCTCGCATCGGTGACGAGGAATGTGGTGACGCCGGTCTCCTGGATTCCGGATCCCTTGAGACCGAGGACCGCCGGAGCAGAGGCCGTGGCAGTCACCGAGGCCGCGGCACCCGCCGGTCCGACGACGATGGGGCCCGCATCGGTGCCGCCGGACGTCGGGCCTGCATCCGTTCCTGTGGACGACGGACCCTGGAGCGTCACGCGGGTTCCGTTCGCCACGGTCGACCAACTCGCGGTCACTACGACGCTGCCGGCTCCGCAATGGGTGGGGTCGAGCGTGAAGTCGCAGGCATAAGTCACGGTCGCGTGCCCGGCGGCATCCAGCGTCAGCGTGGCCGCCGTCGTGCCGGTGCCGTTGACGTTGCCCGCGGAGGCGAGGAACGAGATGTTCCCGGTCGCGGCACGGCCCGCGGCGTCGGTCACGCTGGCGGTGACGTGGGCGAGCGAGCCGTCGTTGTTCAGCGCGCTGACGTCCGAGCTGAGCCCGACGGTGCCAACCGAAGGCGCCTGCGTCGTCTCCGCGCAGGCAAAGGAAAGCGCCACGGCCACGACGCCACAGATGTTGCGAGCGAGATTCACGAAGTACCCCTCCGGCAGCGCCGCAACGGCGCGGTCCGACCGTTATCGGGTGGCGTGGAAAGGCGCGTCCATTTTTCAACTGGGCGCGGATGTGAGCGCGTGGGGGCGGGGGTCAGGCGATGGAAGCCAGCTCCGGATCCGCTCGCACCGCTGCCGCCGACGCTCCCGCCTCCAGCGCGCGGCGGAGCCAGTTGCGCGCGCGATCGGAGGCGCCGGCGCGCAAGTTGGCGCGCGCCGCGACCACCGCCGCGTCCGCGCTCTGCCAGATCGAGAAGCTCTGGCCGGCGAGCATCGCCGCCGACTCGTTGTCCCCGCGCGCAAGCTCGATCCCGGCCCGCAGCCGGAGCGCGGCCGCCTGACGGAAGGGGCCTCCGCCGCTTTCGAGGCGGACGGCCGCGGCGATCGCGGAGTCGAAATCGCGGCGCTGGAGCGCGCTGCGGGCGTCTTCCATCGCTGCCGCGACGTCGCCGCGCTCGACGGCGTCTTCCTCCGCCACCGCCGCCGGAGCGACGGCAGCGCGTTCGTGGGCGGCGGCCGCCCGCGCCCGCTGGAAGTTCTGCAGCGCGAACAGGCCGAGCCAGAGCAGCGCAAACGGGTCGGGCCCGAAGATCAGGGTGACGGCGCCGGCGACGGCGAGCGCCATGACCAGCGAGATCCAGGAGGCGAGCGCGACGGACGGCTTGCGCCGTACCCCTTCGATGAAGGCGAGCATCATATTCCCGCCGTCGAGCGGCAGGATCGGAAGCAGGTTGAAGGCGGCCCAGACGACGCTGACCCAGACGAACTGCGCCATCACGAACGCGCTCACCGAACCTCGCTCCGGGGGGAGAACGCGAACGATCCCGTACGCGAGCAAGCCGAGAAGCAGCCCGGCGACGGGTCCCGCGAAGGAGAGGACGAACTGCCGCCCCGGCCGCGGCCGGGAGCGGAACTGGGGAAAGGTCACCCCGCCGAACGCCTCCAGGCGGATCTCCGGGCGGCCGCCGAATGCCCGACCGAGGATGGCGTGGCCCAGCTCGTGCACCAGCACGCTGACGAAGACGACGAAGATCCAGGCCGCCATCCTCCAGCCGAACCCGTACCCCGCGCCGAGAAGAATGGCGCTGAGGAAGAACCAGGGATAGACGGAGACGGGGAACGGGCCGACCTTGAATCGGAGCACGGCCCCCGAGTGTATCCGCCGCGAGCGGGCTGCGCAGCCGCCTTGACCCGACGGTGTTGCGCGGGTACTCACGCACTGCGGAGGAATTCTTGAGCATGTCGGCAGCGCGGCAGGCGCCGAAGCAGAAGTCGGAGCAGCCTTTTCACTATCCCCTCGACCGCGGTTACGCCGAGCCAGACTGGACGCGGTTCCCGGGCTATCGCGCAGTCACGCGGGCGGACTGGGAGGACGCCACCTGGCAGCGGAAGAACACGGTCAAGACGCTCGCCGAGCTGAAGGAGGCGCTCGGCGCGTTCCTGACGGACGCGCTCGCCGAGGACATGGCGCGCGACATCCGCGAGCGCGCCACCATGTCCATGCTGATCACGCCGCACATGATCAACACCATGGACGAGCGGAACCTCTATGAGGACCCGCTCCGGCGCTACATGCTTCCCGCGTTCAGCGACCGGCGCACCGACTGGCCCAGCCACCCCAAGGCGTCGCGCGACAGCCTGCACGAGGCGGAGATGTGGAAGGTGGAAGGGCTCACGCATCGCTACCCGACCAAGGTGCTGGCGGAGATGCTCTCCACCTGCCCGCAGTACTGCGGGCATTGCACGCGCATGGACCTGGTGGGGAACTCCGTCCCCCAGGTCAAGAAGCTGAAGTTCGCGGTGGCGCAGAAGGATCGGCACCAGCAGATGCTCGACTACCTGCGCGCGACGCCAAGCGTGCGCGACGTGGTGGTCTCCGGCGGCGACATCGCGAACATGCCCATCCAGCAGCTCGAGCCGTTCGTTTCCGCGCTGCTCGACCTGCCGAACATCAAGGATGTGCGGCTCGCCTCCAAGGGCCTGATGGGAATCCCGCAGCACTTCCTCCAGGACGAGGTGCTTTCCGGCCTGGATCGGCTGGCGAAGAGGGCGTTCTCGCGCGGCGTGAACCTGTCCTTGCACACGCACGTGAACCACGCGAACCAGGTGACGCCGCTGTTGGGCAAGGCGGCGGGTGCGCTTCTCTCGATGGGCTTTCGCGACGTCCGCAACCAGGGAGTGCTGCTGCGCGGCGTGAACGACTCGCAGAAGGCGCTGCTCGACCTCTGCTTCATGCTCCAGGACCACGCGCGCGTGCTGCCGTACTACTTCTATATGTGCGACATGATCCCCAACTCCGAGCACTGGCGCACCACCGTCGGGGAGGCGGAGAAGCTCCAGCACGACATCATGGGATATCTGCCCGGCTTCGCGACGCCGCGCATCGTCTGCGACGTGCCCTACGTGGGGAAGCGCTGGGTGCACCAGCTCGCCGAGTACGATCGGGAGAAGGGCATCTCGTACTGGACGAAGAACTACCGGACGGGGATCGAGGAGAACGATCCCGAGGCGATGACGCGCCGGTACGAGTACTACGACCCGATCTACCTGCTGCCCGAGTCGGGGCAGCGCTGGTGGCGGGAGCAGGTGGCCAAGGGCGCTGGCTGACATCGCGCGCGCGCCGCTCTTGCGTGGCGCGTTTCGCCGCGGTAATTGCGTCGGCGAATCCGGGAAAGCGCCCTTTGAGACTTACCAGAGGTTTGCCGATGCGCGCTGCGTGCGCTTTGGTGATGGCTGCGATGGCGTGGACCGCCTGCAGCAGCGCCGGGTCCCGCTACGACGAGCTCGTCGTGCAGACGATCTCCGCGCAGTGGCCCGGGACGCCGCTCGAAGGCATCCGCGTGCAGGTCGACGATTCGGCCTGGGCCTCTACGGACGCGCACGGGAACGCCACCTTCCGCAACGTCGGCCGGCCGTTCACGGTGCGCACGTACATGACCTATCAGGGGGCGGCGCTGTACCACCGGGTGGCGGAGGTCGACGGCCTCGACGCGAATCCCGCCGTGGTCCCGCTGGACAACCTCCACTACGACTCCAACGAGGCGACAATCGCCGGCGTCGTCACAAACCTCTCCGGCAGCGCAGCGTCGCTCGTCCAGGTGATCGCGGCGAAGCCGGGGGGAAGCCTCTGGCGGGCGCAAGTCGCCCCCGATGGGTCGTTCCAGGTCCAAGTGCATTGGGAAGGTCCGAGCACGAATTCCTTGGCCGTGCACGCCTTCGAATCGGACACGGCCAACCCGCCCACGCACTACCTCGGATACGGCTCGCTCACCCTCCCGGTCTCCAACGGCGTCGCCGTGACGGGCTTGACGGTGCCGCTGGGCCCAGTGGCCGAGGCCCACGTCGCCGGCAACCTCGAGATCGCGGGGGCGCTCGGCGAAGGAACGTACTTGTTGGGACTGTGGCTCAAATTCCCGGACGAGTCGGCCGTCCCGCTCGTCCGCTCGCCGGCCGGCGGCAGGGCCGGCGTTTCCGGCCCGTTCGATCATGTCGTTCCCATGGTCGGCGCGCCTTTGTCGGTCAGCTTTTCATTCTTCGGCGGGAACACGGGGATCTCTGCGGGAGAGCGGCAGCGCGTGGAGGTCGGCGGAGGCGCTCCGGCAACCGGCCTCGCCTTCGAGGTCGGCGTACCCGTGTCTTTCGTCGAGCCGGCCGCCGGCGCGCCCATAGGCACCGGCACGTCCTTTCGCTGGGCCGCGGGGCCGGACGGGGCGAACTACGATCTCCTGGTTCTCTGTCAGGACACGGTCGGACTCGATCGCCGGGCGTTGTGGTGGGAAATCAGGACCAGCGCCACGCAGGCGCGCCTGCCCTCGGTGCCCTTCTTCGCCACCGCGGTCGGCGCGGCCTGCGACTGGCAGGTCTCGTGGCAGAAGTTTCCTCTGCCCGTCGCCGACGTCCTCCCTCCGGGCAGATGGTCCGATAGCGCTCTCCGAACGGCGGTCTGGCAGTAGCTGCGCTCAGATGTGATCGAGCAGCGCCAGGTCGGTCGGCCCGCCACGCTCGGGCAACGAGGTCGCGCCGTCGAGCGGAGCGATCATCGCGATCGCGGTGTGGCGGTCCGGCGCGTCGAACATCTCGCGCAGTTGCCCCGCGGGCCAAAGCCGCAGCCGGGTGCGGCCTGCGCGGTGGAGACAGTCGCGCAACCCGCTGAGCACGCGATCGCGCGCGGCGTCGTCGGTCCACGCCGCTTCCAGCACGTCGAGGCTGTCGCGACCGAAGCGCAGCATCGCGGCGCCTTCGCCGGAGCGGCCTTCGGCGATGAGCCCCCACTCCGGCTCGCCAGACCCGCGCGCCCGCGCCAGCTCGCGAAGGCGGCGGAGCTGGAAGCGCAGGGTCCAGCCATCGCGGGCGAGCGCGAAGCGGCCGGAGGTGCCGCAAGAGGCTGCGAAGAGGCGGGTCATCAGGGGCTCGTCGCCGGCCAGCGCGGGGCGGGTGGCCGCCGGAATGTGCGGAAGCTCGGCGGCGTCCACCGTGCACTCCCGGCTCTCCACCACGCGGAATCCGAGCCCCTCGTAGTAGTGGATCGGGATATCGGAAAAGAGTACGGCGGCCTGGGCGCCGGCCGACGCGGACTCGTCCATCGCGGCGCGCAGCATCGCCGCCGCGTACCCGCGCCGGCGCAATTCGGGGGGAGTGAAGACGGCGCCGACGCCGAGCACGCGCAGCGGCCGGCCCGCGCAGGTGGCCCGGAGGTCGTACGTCTTCATCGCCGAGGTGAGCCTTCCGTTCGCGAACCACCCGAGGAGCCGGTAGCGGTCGCGTGACTCCGGCGCGTCGGCGAGGCGGCGCTGAAAAAGCTGGAACCGGTCCTCGGAAAGTCCGCCCCCCCAGATCGGCTGGATGCCCCGGAAGTAGGCGGCCCGCTCCTCGCCGGTCAGCTCGCGCAACATCGGCCGGACCGTACCATGCGTTCCGCTTTCCGATCGGGTCTGCATTCTATAGGGTGCGGCCGTGGACGTCCCGATGGCAACCCGCTTCTTCTCGCTGCGCGAGGCCAACGCGCTGTTGTCCACGCTACAGGACGAGTTCACCCGCGCGCGCCAGCTTCGCGACGATCTCATGGGCGTGCAGCAGAAGCTGCAGGAGGCGGGGCGCGGCATCGACGGTCCCGACGTGCAGATCGATCCCGAGGCGCCAGTGGCCGTGCAGCGCCTGCAGGGTCGCGCCGTCCAGATCATCGGCAAGCTGCGCGACATCCTCCGCGACGTGGCCGAGCTGGGCGTGGAAGTGAAGGCCGCAGACGGATTGGTGGACTTCCGCAGCCGGCTGCACGGTCGTACCGTCCTCCTCTGCTGGAAGTACGGCGAGGACCGGGTCGGGTTCTTTCACGAGCTGGACGCCGGCTTCTCCGGGCGCCGTCCTTTGCCGGCGGACGGCGACTTCATCGGCGACCTGCTGCAGTAGTTAACTCCGCGCGATCAGCTCGATCTCCACCCGCGCCCCCTTGGGAAGCGCCGCCACCTGCACGGTGCTGCGCGCCGGCGGGCTGCGGGGAAAGCGCTTGCCGTAGATCTCGTTCACAGTGGCGAAATCGGCGAGATCGACGACGAAGATGGTCGCCTTCACCACGTTCTCGAAGCCGGCGCCAGCTCCGTCGAGCACCGCCGCCAGGTTGTCCATCACCCGCTCGGTCTGGGCACGGATGTCGCCCTGCACCATCTGCTGGGTATTGGGGTCGAGGGCGATCTGGCCGCTGGTGAAGATCAGGTCGCCCGCGATCACCGCCTGCGAGTAGGGGCCGATCGCCTTGGGTGCCTTGTCCGTGATCACGATTCCGTTCGGCATTGCGGGCGGAACTAAGCCCTCGCGCCCGCTGCCGTCAAGGCATCAGTTCACGCGGACGCAGCGCTCGCCGTCCTTGTTGTCCGGACGGTATTCGTACTCGCCGATCCAGCCCTGCGCCTTGTTCTGCATGGTGCAGGCGCTGCATTCGACCCGCTTCTCTCCGGTGACGCGGTCGCAGTCGGAGAGATCCTTGATTGCGTGGGCACAGCCGCAAGCCAGCAGCACGAGCAGGAGCGTAGCTCTCATACCCTCTCCACGGAGTGCACACCGGGGATCTGCCCGATGGCGCGCAGGACGTCGTTGAGCTGCTTCACGTCGGCGATCTCCACCTCGAACGTGCTCACCGCTCCGTCTCCGTTGGCCCGGGCATTGGCCTGCACGATGTTGACGCCGACTTCCGCGAACGTCTCGCTCATGCGAGCGAGCAGCCCCTTGCGGTCGTCGCTCATCACCTTGAGATTCACGACCCGCTTGAACTCCCCGTGGACGTCCCAGGTGACTTCGACCCGGCGCTCGGGGTCCGTCTCCATGGCCTTGCGGCACCCCTGCACGTGCACGGTGACGCCGCGCCCGCGGGTGATGAAGCCGACGATCGGGTCTCCCGGCACCGGCGCGCAGCACTTGCCGTACCGGACCAGCACGTCGTCGACGCCGCCGATGCGCACCCCCCCGCTGGTGCGCGTGCGCTGGGCGACGCGGCGGAAGAGCTGGGAGAGGGCACTGGTCGCGCCGTTCCCCTCGCTGTCGATCTTCTCCGCGGGCTTCAGCTTCTCCTGCGGATAGAGCTTGTGGAGCACGTTGGTGGGAGAGAGCTTTCCGTAGCCGACCGCGCTGACCAGGTCGTCGGCGCGCGAGTGCCCCATCTCGTTCGCGGCCTTGAGGAAGACCGGGGTCTTCGCGATCTTGGTGAAGTTCAGGTCGAAGCGCTTGAACTCCCGCTCCAGCAGATCGCGGCCGATGTCGATGCTCCGCTCCCGCTGCTGGGTCTTGATGAAGTTGCGGATCTTCGCCTGCGCCCGGCTGGTCTTGACGAAGCTGAGCCAGTCCTTGTTCGGGCGGGCGTTGGGGCTGGTGAGGATCTCGACGCTGTCGCCGTTCTTCAGCTTGTAGCGCAGCGGCACGATCTTGCCGTTGACCTTGGCGCCCACGCAGTGCGCGCCTACCTCCGAGTGGACGGCGTACGCCAGATCCACCGGCGTCGACCCGAGCGGGAGGCTCTTCACGTCGCCCTTGGGAGTGAAGACGAAGACCTCGTCCTGGAACAGGTCCACCTTGACCGTCTCCAGGAACTCGCGCGGGTCCTTGAGGTCCTGCTGCCACTCCATGAGCTGGCGCAGCCAGGCGAACTTCTGCTCGTCCTTGCCGCCCGTCTTCCCTTCCTTGTAGGCCCAGTGGGCTGCGATTCCTTCCTCGGCGATGCGGTGCATCTCCTCGGTGCGCATCTGGATCTCGATGCGCTCGCCGGTGGGGCCAATCACCGTGGTGTGCAGCGACTGGTACATGTTCGGCTTGGGGATGGCGATGTAGTCCTTGAACCGTCCCGGAACCGGCTTCCAGAGCGAGTGGATGAGCCCCAACGCCTCGTAGCAGGCGGGCACCGTCTTGAGGAGGAGCCGGAACGCGACCACGTCATGGAGCTGGGTCACCGACGAGAGCCCGTTCTTCCGCATCTTCTTCCAGATGCTGTAGACGTGCTTGGGCCGGCCGTGCACCTCGGCGTCGAGGCCCGCCTCCTGCAGCTTGGTCTTGAGCAGCTCGACGACGTCGGCGATGAAACGCTGGCGGTCCTTCTGGCTCTGGGCGAGCTGCGTCTCCACGTCGGCGTACTCGCCCGGTTTCAGGTACTTGAAGGCCAGGTCCTCGAGCTCGATCTTGATCCACTGGATGCCGAGCCGGTTCGCCAGCGGCGCGTAGATGTCGAGCGTCTCCTGCGCGATGCGCTGCTGCGCGTCGGGGCGCATGTGCTCGAGGGTGCGCATGTTGTGGGTACGGTCGGCCAGCTTCACCAGGATGACCCGGATGTCCTTGGCCATCGCCACCAGCATCTTGCGGAAGTTCTCCGCCTGCTTCTCCTCGATGCTGACGGCCTGCGAGGACTGGAATGTGCCGAGCTTGGTGACGCCTTCGACGAGGTCGAGCACTTCCGTTCCGAAGAGCTCCCGGATCTCCTCCGGCTTCGCCAGCGTGTCCTCGATGGTGTCGTGCAACAGCCCGGCGACGATGCTGGCTTCATCCAGCTTCAGATCGGCCAGCAGGCCCGCGACTTCCAAAGGGTGGACGAGGTAGGGCTCGCCTGATTTGCGGACCTGTCCTTGATGGACCTTCGCCGAGTAGACGTAGGCCTTCTTGACGAGATCGACGTCTGCGTCCGGGTGGTACGCGCTGACCTTTTCCAGGATGTCATTGAGGCGAATCATCAGCGCAGCCCGAAGCGTACCGCGTCACGATAACTCCGGCAAACCACCACTAACGCGGTTCGACGCAGTGTGCCAGTGGTCGATTCGGCCTTTGTTGTCCGCAGATTGACCCATGCGCCGGGCGGCTCGTATGCTCGCGCACCCATGGTTACCTGTCCGGCGTGCGGCAAGGAGAACGAAGACTCCGCCTACGAGTGCAAGCGATGCCGGGCGCCGCTGCGGGAGGAGGAGCCGCAAGCCGAGCTTGCCGCGTCGCGGTCGCTGGGCGATGTCTGCCGCCGCTGCGAGGCCTACAACGAGCCCGGCGTGACCGTGTGCACGAACTGCGGCTTGCCGCTCTTCGCCGAATCCGGGCAGCCGCCGGACACGACACCTCCCTCCGGCTTCACGCCTCCCACCCAGGTTCCCGAGACGCTCTCCGAGGAGCTGCGCGCCCTCGCCATCTCCGACGAAGAGGCCGCCGAGGCAGGATTGACTCTCGCTACCCGCAACGGTAACCCGTCCGACAAGACCCCGCCGGAGCCGTTCGCCGTGTCCAGGCTCGCTCCTCCAGGACCGGCTGCCCGTCCCCGCGTCGGGGAAGGCGTTCCAGGTGCCGCCGCAGGTCCCGCACCCGCCCGAAGGCCGCCGCCCGCGCCTCCGTCGCCGTCGAGCAGGATGGAGCCTCCGCCGGAAGCCTTGGCGATTGCCGCGGCGCTGCCGGCGAACAAGCCCTGTACGAGCTGCGGGGCGCGCAACCCGCCCGCCGCGAAGTTCTGTTTCGACTGCGGAACCCCGTTCGCGAAGAAGGCATCCTCCGCCCCGCCTCCGCCGTCGATCGAGATCGCGGCGGATCTGGGGGCCGAGACGTTCGAGGACGCCACGATGCAGAGCGCCCCGGTGCCCGCGGAGGAGCCGGTGCCGGCGGAATCGGTGGCAGAACCCATTCCCGAAGAGCAACCGCCTCCGTTTGCCGCGAAGCTGGTCCTGGAGACGGCCGACGGGAACGGAACCGAATTCACTCTTGGCCACCTGGAGAACAGCCTCGGAGGGTCTGCCGCGCACGTCGAATTGGGCGAGGACCCGCATGTCGCTCCGCATGCTGCGACGGTCGCTTTCGTCGACGAGCGGCTGGTGCTCCGCGACGAGGGGAGCGCGAACGGCGTGTACGTCAAGGTACGCGAGCCCGCCCCGCTCGAACCGGGGGATCTCTTCATCGCCGGCGAACGGCTTCTCCGCTACGACGGCCCCGTCGACGTTTCCCGGGCGCCGGCAGGCGACCCGCCGCTGCTCGGTGCTCCCCGTCCCGGGGAGGCGCTGTACCGGGTCACCGAGGTCCTTCTCGGAGCGAAGACCGGTCGCACCTGCCACCGCGCGCCCCCTGCGGTCTCGATCGGGCGGACGGGCTGTGACATGAACTTCGGGGACGATCCGCTCCTTGCGGCGCGGCACGCGGAGGTCCGGCTGGCGGAGGACGGCGCCGCGACGCTCGTCGACCTCGGCGAGGGTGCATCCGGCGTATTCTTGCGCATACGGGCGCAGCAGCCCGTCGAGTTGCAGGCCGGCGACGTGGTCCGGATCGGGGACCAGCGCCTCCGCGTCGAAGTCGGGTAAGCCCGACAGCCGGCGCGACCCTGCGCCGGGCTAGTCCCATGGCAGCGCGCGGACCGCCGCGGCGCTGCGGGACAGCCGGCGCGACCCCGCGCCGGGCTAGCCGAAGGTACGCAGCAGGACCACGGTGGCCACCGCGGCCGCTGCTCCGGCGATCGACCACCACAACCACCTTGGCGCCGACCTGGCATCCGCGGCGACAAGCTCCGCTGCCGCCCGGGGAAGAGTGCCTCGCGCCGGCGTCGCGGTATCCGTGCCTTGGCGGCGCCCGGCGTCGTTGCGGGCCGGAATGGCGAGGAGCAGCTGGCGGAACTCCTCGGCGGTCTGCGGCCGCAGGGCCGGATCCTTCGACAGCACCCGCAGGATGAGGGCCTCCATTGCCGCGGAGATGGGCGCGTTCGGCTGCTTCTTGCGCGGCGGCACCGGAGGCTCGTGGACCTGACGGGTGAGGACATCCATCGCGCTCGCGCCATCGAAAGGCAGGTGTCCCGTCGCGAGTTGATAGAGCATGATCCCGACCGCGTAGAGATCGCAGCGCCCGTCGAGGCGGGCTCCGGTGGCCTGTTCGGGCGCCATGTACTGCGGAGTCCCGCAGACCACGTCGGAACGCGTCAGGGGCGGCAGGTCGCTGTCGAGGATCTTCGCGATGCCGAAGTCCAGGACCTTGACGAAGTCCGCCTGGTTGCGCCGCTGCTCCAGCATCACGTTCTCGGGCTTGAGGTCGCGGTGGATGACGTTGTGCGCGTGCGCTTCCGCGAGAGCGGCCAGGACCTGCGCCATGATCTGGCAGAGGCGCTCCTCCGGAACCGGCCACTCGTCGCGGAGAACCGCGCGAAGGTCCTTCCCCTGGACGTGCTCCATGACGATGTAGAAAGCGCCGTTAGTCTCGTTGCGGCCGAAGTCGAGGACCTGGATGCTGTTCGGGTGGTTGAGCCGGCTCGCCGCCAAGGCCTCGCGCTCGAAGCGGCCGACGATGGTAGGGTCCTTCAGCAGCGCGGGCTTGAGCACCTTCAAGCAGACCAGCCGGTCCAGGGCGAGGTGGCGGGCGCGGTAGATCTTGCCCATTCCACCTTGGCCGACGAGCTCCTCGATCTGGAACCTTCCACCGACCGTCTGGCCGATCAGCGCATCGCGCGCGAACCGGTCCCGGAATCCGAGTCCTGCAACCGAGGCCGCGGGGACGGCAGGCAGCAACGCGCCGCAGTACACGCAGACCTTCGCGGCGCCTGGCGGCAGCGCGCGAGCACATTGCGGGCACGCGGCGCCGCTCGGATCCTTCGCGGGCAACAGGCCTCCCAAATCGACGATCTCACAGGTCCCGGCGTTCGACCAAACTTCGAAAAAGGCGCCTCCGGAACGCGCCTTGACCCTTCTTCCGGGAGCGTCATAGAACCGATCGCATGGAATGCCCCCGCTGCGGCGCGCACAACGAGACGGACGTGGGTTCCTGCCTGTCCTGCGGAGCGGCGATGAGTGACACGAGCCTTCCCACCATCGCGCAGAAGCCCGCGGCATCCGGGCCGGCCGCCGGGAAAGTCGGCTCGCCGCGCCTCGCGCAGGGTGCGCCGCCCAAGCAGTGCCCGAACTGCATGACGCTGAACGCGGCGACCTTCAAGTTCTGCGCCCGCTGCGGAACGCCGCTGGGCGCCACGGCGGCGCCAGGGGCAAAGCCAGGAGCGCCGGCAGCTTCCAAGCCTCCACCGGCACCCGCCCGCGCCCCGGCCGCATCGAAGTCTCCGCCTCCGCCGCCGTCGAAGCCGGCCACCTCGGCGCGTCCGGTGCCTCCCCCGCCGCCGAAGCCCGTCACCGGCCAGGCCCGGCCTGCGTCGCCTCCGAAGCCTGCGGCCCCGGTGCGACCCCGCGCCCGGGTCTCCGCGATCGCGCGCGACGGCAGCCGCAGCGCCGATTTCGTTCTCATCAAGGACGAGACGAGGGTAGGCCGCGACGTCGAGGTGAACGAGGTCAGGCTCGACAAGGACCCCTTCATCGCCCCGCTGCACGCCGTCTTCCGCTTCGAGGGGCCCCAGCTGGTGGTGCAGGACTCGGGCACTCCGAACGGCGTCTTCCTCTGGCTGAAGGAGCGGACGCTGGAGTCCGGAGACGAGCTGCGCATCGGCCGGCAGCGGCTGCGTGTGGAGTGGATGCCCGACGAGCCCGAGCAGCTCGCGGATCAGCCGGTCTGGGGGAGCCCGAATCCCGGGTACGTCGCGCGCGTGGTGCAGCTCCTCGAGGGCGGCGGTGAAGGCGACGTCTATCCTCTCAAGGCCGGCAACAACCTGGTCGGGCGCGGCGCCGGCGACGTCAGCTTCCCGCACGACGGATACGTCTCGAGCAAGCACGCGACGATCACGGTCGGGGAGGGGTCGCTGGCGGTCAAGGACCTGGGCAGCGCCAATGGCACGTTCGTGCGCGTGAACGGACAGGCAGCGGTGACCGCGGGGGACCTTCTGCTGGTGGGCGAGCAGATCCTGCGGATCGACCCCGCCTGATCACCCGGCCAGCCGCTCCGACAACTGTGCTTTGATCTTCGCCCGGAACCGCTCCAGCCGCATGGTGACCGCGCTCTTGCCGACGCCCATCCGCATCGCGATCTCGCGCGCCGACAGCGTTCCCTCCAGGTAGAAGAGGCGCACCGTCTCCTTCTCCGGGCCTTCCCGCAGCCCGTCGATCACTTCCCGGACGGCGCGCAGCTCTGCCTCCTTCTCCAGCACATGGGAGGCGGCGGGGACGTGGTCCTCGAGGAGGTGCGCCTCGCGCGTCGCTTCTTCCGCGGCCTTGGCGTGCGTGGCACGGGAGGTGAGATAGCTGCGCGCGCGGTTGCGGGCGATGGTGAACAACCATGCGGCGAAGCGGTCGCGGTCCTTGAGGGAAACGAGCGCGCGGAAGCCGCGGACGAACGCCTCCTGCACGACGTCGTCCGCCTCGTCCGCGTCCAGCTCGGAAAAGCTGGCGGCAAGGCGCGATACGGCGGGACGGTAGCGGCGGTAGAGCTCCTCCTCGGCCGCCTTGCACCGCGGGCCACCGGCGAGGACGCGGCCGACCAGCGCGGAGTCCTGCACGCGCCCGTCGAGGAGCGTCAGGTGTGGGCGGACGGGAGGGGCGGGGAGCTCTCGAGCCGCTCGGTTCGTGGCAAGGGCCATGCTCTCCTAGCAGTCCGCGTGCCCATGCCATGGCGCCTATGCCCTCCGAGTGATTTCGCGTCTTTATCCGACTCGTGAGGGGCGCCGCGAGGCATTCCACCGCGACAGGCGTGTCATGGCTGGGGTGGTTTTCCGCAGACGTCTGGGGTGATCGGGCTCACCCTGCGGCGCTCGCCGTCCGCGCTGGTGCGTACGCAAACCCGGCGTTAGGTTCCGCGGCCGCATGCTGGGGACGATCAACGAAAAGGCGTTGCAGGAGCTGGGTTGGCCGCGGCTGTGCGCGGAGCTGGCTTCCCGCTCGCGCACGCCGATGGGGCGCGAACGGGCACAATCGCTCCTGCCCCACTCCGATCCGGACGTAGCCCGGCAGCAGCTCGCGCTGGTCGAAGAGGCACGCCTGCTCCGGAGGCACGACCGCGAGCTGCCGCTCGCCGATGCGGTCGACGTGCGGCCGTCGCTTGGCCGTGCGGCGCGCGAAGGCACCCTGGAACCTTCGGAGCTGTTGCAGGTGGCGCGGCTGATCCGAGCAGGCGATTCGGCGCGCAGGTTCTGCTTCTCCCAGGCCGATCGCGCGCCGCTCCATTTCGAGCGCGCGCAGGAGCTCTCCGAGCTGGTACCACTGGCTCAGGAGCTGGAGCGCGCATTCGACCCCGCGGGCAAGCTGCTCGACACCGCGAGCGCGCTGCTCGCGGAGTTGCGGGAGCGGGCCCGCGGGCTCCACCGCGCGATCAAGCAGCGCATCGAGGAGATGCTGAAGGACGAGAACGTGGTGGCGATGCTGCGCGACCTGTACTACTCGGTGCGCGGCGACCGCTACGTGCTCCCGGTGCGAGCGGAGCATCGATCGCACCTGCCCGGGATCGTCCACAACGCGTCGAATTCGGGACAGACGCTGTTCGTCGAGCCGCAGCAGCTCGTCGAGCTCGGAAACCAGCTCACCATCGCCGAGGCGGGCGCGCTGGAGGAGGAGCAGCGGATCCTGCACGAGCTCTCCGGAGCCGTCGGACGCCGCGCTCCCGCGCTGGAGCACGACGTCGAAACCATCGCGGTCCTCGACGAGGCAGCCGCGGGCGGACGGCTCGCCGACGACCTGGAAGCTGGCGCGCCGGAGCTGGGCGGCGATCGCTTCGATCTGCGCAAGGCCCGTCATCCGCTGCTCGTGCTGCAGCGCAAGTCCGCTGGCGTCGTGGCAAACGACATCGCCCTGCCCGCTCCGGCCCAGGCGCTGATCGTCAGCGGCCCGAACGCGGGCGGAAAGACCGTGACCATCACCGGGGTGGGGCTCTGCGCGCTGATGGCGCGCGCGGGCCTGCCCATTCCCGCGGAGGCAGGCTCGCGGATGCCGCTGTACCGCACGGTGTACACGGCCATCGGCGACGAGGGCGATCTGTCGCGGGACCTCTCCACGTTCACGGCGCACCTGTCCGCCCTGAAGTGGATCCTGGAGGCGGCCGGCCCGGGGACGCTGGCGTTGATCGACGAGATCGCCGCGGACACCGATCCGCGCGAAGGCGCGGCCATCGCGGTGGCGGCGCTGGAGAAGCTGGTCGCGGCGGGAGCGCAAGTGCTCATCACCACGCACCTCGAGGAGCTCAAGGCGCTCGCGCTCGCCGATCCGCGCTTCGCTCCTGCCAGCGTGGGGTTCGACGTCGATCGGCTCGCACCGACATACCGGCTGCGGCTCGGCGAAGTGGGCGCGTCGTCGGCGATCGAGATCGCACGGCGCGTCGGACTGTCGGAGGACGTCTGCGCCCGCGCGCGGGAGATCCTGGGGAGCGGCGCCTCCGTGGTTTCCCAGGCAGTGGAGCGGCTGGAGAAGGAGCGCGCGGAGACGGCGCGGCTGCGGGGGAAGCTGGAATCCGCGCGGGAGGACCTTGCTCGTGAGCGCGCCGCGGTGCAGCGCGAGCGCGAGCGCCTGCGCGAGCTGGAGCAGGAGACGCGGACCGGAGCGCGCCGCGAGCTGATCGATGACTTGCGGCGGAAGCGCGAGGAAGTGGCGACCCTGGTCGCGCAGCTCCAGGCGGCGCCGGCGATGGCGCAGGCGGTGGAGACGCAGCGCTCCATCGAGAGCGCCGTGGCGACGGAGGAGCGCGAGCAGGCGCAGGCTTCGGAGCCACAGGCCGCTGCGGAGACGGCGATCGCGGTGGGCGCCCGCGTCAAGCACGTGCGGCTCGGGACGGAGGGCGTGGTGATGGAGGTACAGGACGGGAGCGCGACGGTCCAGATGGGCGCGCTGCGGAGCAAGGTGCCCGTGCAGGACCTGGTTCCCATCGCGCGCAAGGTGCGGCAGGCGGGCTTCCGCAAGAGCAAGGCGGAGCGGATGCAGCGCGCGGAGCAGGCGCGTCCGGCGGCGGTGCAGGTGCGCGTGCCCATGGTGGATCTGCGGGGGATGCGCGTCGACGAGGCGCTGCGGACCGTGGAGTTGGAGCTGGACCGAGCGACCCGTGCGGGAGAGGAGCGCGTGCACGTGCTGCACGGGCACGGCAGCGGCGCGTTGAAGAGCGCGGTGCGGGAGCATCTGCAGCGGAGCCCGTACGTCGCGAAGGCGCGTGCGGCGGAGCAACACGAGGGCGGAGATGGGGTGACGGTGGTGGAGCTGGCGTAGCGGGATGCTTCAGCGCAGGGAAGATCGCATGTCCCGAATCGTGGGATCATTGTCCTTGCGGACATCATGCGGGCGGCGCAGGATCTCCGGCCATGGCAAGGCCGGCCACCCTTTCCGGACCGCTTCGAATCGCACTCTTTGCGTACCCCGACGTGCAGGCGCTCGACCTCTCCGGGCCGCTGGAGATGTTCGCGCGCGCGACCAGGATCCTGCGCGAAGAGCATCGCGCGCACCCCGGCTACGCGCTCAAGGTGGTCGGGACCGAGGCCGGACCAATCGCCGCTTCCTCCGGATTTCGCTTCCTCCCCGACACCACCTGGCGCACCTTGCGCTCCGGCGTCGACACGCTCCTGGTAGTTGGCGGACGCGGCGTCGACTCTCTGCTGACCGACCGCGGCATCCTCGGATGGGTCCGTGGGATGGCCCGCCGCGTGCGGCGGCTGGGCTCCGTCTGCACCGGCGCATTCCTGCTCGCGGAAGCGGGGCTGCTCGACGGCCGCACGGTGAGCACGCACTGGTCGCGCGCCGCCGAGCTGGCCCGCCGCTACCCGAAGGTCCGCGTGGAGGAGGATCGCATCTGGGTGCGCGACGGCAACGTCTACACTTCCGCCGGAGTGAGCGCAGGGATGGACCTGGCCCTGGCGCTCATCGAGGAGGACCTGGGCGCCGAGGTGGCGCTGGCCGTCGCGCGGGCGATGGTCATGTACGTGCGCCGGCCAGGCGATCAGAGCCAATACAGCGCGCCGCTCCGACTCCAGGCCGCGAACACGCCCTCGCTTCGCGATCTCGTCGCCTGGGCCGCCGAGCATCCGGCGAGCGATCTCTCCGTCCCCGCCCTGGCGCGCCGGGTGGGAAAGAGCCCGCGACACCTCACCCGCGTCTTCCGCAACGAGCTGGGGATCGCACCTGCCGAGGCGATCGAGCAGCTCCGCCTGGAGGCCGCCCGCCGTGCCCTGCAGCAATCGGCGGCCGGCCTCGAAGAGGTCGCCGCGCGCTGCGGGTTCGGCAGCGCCGAGGTGCTGCGCCGCGCCTTCCTTCGAGTCCTGCACGTGACCCCGTCCGCCTACCGCGCCCGCTTCTCGTCCCGCGAGGTGCTGGCCTCATGAAAGGCCGCATCCACCCCGCCTTCGTCGTCGCCGGCGCGGTCTTCGTCGTGCTGCTCTGCGCAGCCGCGGTGCGCGCCACGCCCTCGATCCTCATCGTTCCCCTCGAGCGCGAGTTCGGGTGGAGCCGCGCCCTGCTCTCCTCGGCCGTGTCGGTGAACCTGGTGCTCTACGGTCTCGTCGGCCCGTTCGCCGCCGCGCTCATGGAACGCTTCGGCATCCGGCGGACGGTCCTCGTCTCGCTGGCCCTGATCTGCGCGGGCGTGGCGTTCACCTCGCAGATGAGCGCGAGCTGGCAGCTGCTGCTCACCTGGGGCGTGCTGGTCGGGCTCGGCACCGGAACGACGGCGATGGTGCTCGGCGCGACCGTCGTGAACCGCTGGTTCGTCCGCCGCCGCGGCGCGGTCATGGGCGCGCTCACCGCCAGCACCGCGACAGGCCAGATGCTCTTCCTCCCGCTCGAGGCACACGTCGTCGAGCACCAGGGCTGGCGCGCCGTGACCATCCTGGTGGCCATCGTCATCGCCCTGCTGCTGCCCTTGGTGGCGCTGCTGGTCCGTGATCGCCCCGCGGACCTCGGGCTGCTTCCCTACGGCGCGTCTCCGGACACGCCGCCTCTCGTACCTTCCCGGCAGCATCCGGTAGGCAACGCGCTGCGCGTCCTTCGCGAGAGCGCGCTCAAGCGCGATTTCTGGCTCCTCGCCGGCAGCTTCTTCGTCTGCGGCGCTTCCACCAACGGGCTCGTGGGCACGCACCTCGTCCCCGCCTGCATGGACCACGGCATCCCGGAGGTCCGCGCGGCGGGCCTGCTCGCGGTGATGGGCATCTTCGACCTGATCGGGACTACCGCCAGCGGCTGGCTCTCGGATCGGTTCGACTCCCGCAAGCTCCTCTGCTGCTACTACGGTTTCCGCGGCCTGAGCCTGCTCTGGCTCCCGCAAGCATTCGACGCGCAGGTCCTCGGGCTTCCGGTGTTCGCGGTGTTCTACGGCCTCGACTGGATCGCCACCGTCCCTCCCACCGTCCGGCTGACGACGGAAGCGGTGGGCGTCCAGGACGCGCCCATCGCTTTCGGTTGGGTCGTGGCCTCGCACCAGGTCGGCGCGGGCGTCGGCGCGCTCGGAGCGGGCCTGATCCGATCGACGCTCGCCACGTACACTCCCGCCTGGGTCGCGGCAGGCACGATCTGCCTGGTGGCCGCGGCCGCCGTGCTCCGCATCGGACGGCGCGCGCCCGGCGTCGGCCTCGCGGCGATTGCGGCGCCACAGCCCTGAGGGGCGAAACGCGCCACCGATCGGAGTCGATATCAGGGACACCATACGTAAGGCGTAAGGTGCCCTCGAATTCACTCGAGCGGCACGTGCGCGGTCAGGCGGAAGACTCCAGTCAGTGCGCCGCTCCCTTGGAGGCCGTCGCGGCCGGCGACGCGAACGTCGAAGGCGAGCCCGCCGCCGAGGGACCAGAAGCGGGTCAGGAAATACTCGACCTCGAGGCCCACCCGTCCGTCGAGGCCATCGGAGCTGGAAAAGTTGGACGATCCGACGCCGAGATAGGGCGAGAGATCCATGCGGTCGTTGAGGGCGAGATTGAATCCCAGGGTCCCCAGCACACGGGTGATGCTCGGTGGTCCCGGACGGGGACAAGCCCACCGACTTCTCCAAGCGCGCGCCGACCGAGACAAGACCGTACCGCAGACGCGCGTCGCCGCCCAGGAGGAGCGCGCCGTTGGGATGGTCTCCGGTGACCGGGGTGACGCCCCCCACCACCACACCGAGATCGACACCGGGATGCCCGCGGATCGGTTCGTCGAATGCCGCCGCGTGCCAGGAAGTCGTTGCGGCACAGATCAGGATGGTCAAGGCTGAGCGGAAGTGTCGGGGAGACCATCCACAGCGCGACGACGCGGTGTTCATGTCCCCGCCTTCTAGGTGTCGCGGAGCGGAACGATGCCTTCTCGCCACCAACCTAGCAGAGCGCGGCCGGTTTTGATTGGGCAGAGATCGCACCGCACCTCCGTAGACCCGTTTCGCGGTTCGCGCGTTGCGACCAGAAGCATGACGAGCGTCCTCGCGATCCAGGATTCCACGGCGGAGTTGCAGCGCCGCGTTCTGCACCTCGACCCCGTCGGGCCGCTCGACGACGTCTGCGAAGGCGCGAACGATGATCAGAGCCTGCGGGAAGGAGGGGTATTCTGGGGTCGGTCTCCCGCCATGGCCGAGCTGCGGCGGCGGATCGTCGTCCTCGCCCGCAGCCCGCTGCCTCTGCTCATCGAAGGCGAGACGGGGACCGGAAAGAGCTTTCTTGCCGAGCACGTGATCCATGCCCGATCCGGCGCCAAGGGGCCGTTCGTCGTCACGGACCTCTCCACGATCCCGGACTCGCTGATGCCGGCGCACCTCTTCGGCGCAAGGCGCGGGAGCTACACCGGCTCCGTCGACGATCAGCCCGGCGTTTTCGAGCAAGCGCATGAGGGAACGCTGTTTCTCGACGAGATCGCCAACCTCGATCCGGACACGCAGCGCCGGCTCCTGCTCGTGGTCGAGCGCGGAGCGGTGACGCGCCTCGGGGATTCCCGGGCGCGACCCGCCGCGCCCCGCGTCGTCGCGGCGACCAACCTCGACCTCGCGCAGCTCGTCCGTGAAGGCCGCTTCCGCCACGATCTTTACATGCGCCTGAACCCGGCGACGCGGGTCCGGGTCCCCGCGCTGCGCGAACGGAAGGACGATCTGCCAGACCTGATCCGGTTCGCGTTTGCGGAAGCGGCCCGCCAAGAGGCGCTCGCGGTCTTCGTACCGGAGCGCGCGCTGCAGCGCCTCGTCGCATACCCCTGGCCCGGCAACCATCGTGAGCTGAAGCACTTCGCGGTCAACGCCCTGGTATTCTCGCTGGCGACGCACCGAGGCAACGCGCACGCCGGCCGCGGGATCGTCACCGTGGGCGAAGCGGTCGTCGACGAAGTCCTCGAGAACGTCCCTGCGCCGCCGGCTCCCTTCCCACCGGCTGTCGCGGGCGCGCCCGGAGAGCGGCGCATCGAGGTCGCGGTCCGGGCCGGCAGGACGTTCGCCGAGATCTCCGCCGACGTCGAGCGGCAGTACCTCAGTGCGCTGTTTCATGCGCACGGGGGCAATCTCGACCGCATCGCCGTCGAGCTCTTTGGCCCCGGCGCGAACCGGCGCAAGGTGCACCTGAGAATGAACCAGCTCGGGCTGCGCGTGCGCGGACTGCGCGGAGAGCTCAGCTCCTGAGCGACGCGATGAGCAAGGCGACCGGCAAGGTGGAAAAAAGCTGATCCACGGGCAGCCCCCGTTCGGTCGCGACGCGTTCCTCGCCGGTGAACGTATCTCGCAGCGCGGTCCCTGGTTGCAAGCCGGGCACCGGCACGAACGTGCCGGCGTACCGTTCGGGTGGAAGGCGCGCGCCGTTCAACAGCGACGCGACCATCCGCGGCGCGACGACGATGGCGACTTGTCCATGCCGGCCCGTTCGGGCAAACGCGCAGAGGTTCGCCGCGCGGGAACCTTCGGGCGCGAGCGGCTCGTATCCGCCGCCAGCGAACACGTCGGGGTGCGCCTTGCGCGCCTCGAGCGCCTGGTGCGTGAGAAAGAGCTTGATCCGGCCATCCTCCCAGCTCGCGTAGAGCTCGCGGGCGAGCTCGGCGCGCGACAAGGACGAGGCGCGAACCTCCTCGAGCACGCGGCTGCGCAGCCCGAAATCGACCGGACGGCGGTTGTCCGGATCCACGAGCGAGAGGTCCCACATCTCGGTGCCCTGGTAGAAGTCGGGGACCCCCGGCGAGGCGATCTTGAGCACCACCTGCGAGAGCGAGTTGTGCATGCCGATCTCGGAGAGCCGCTGCGCGAACGGCTGCAGTCCTTTCCAGATGGGATGGCGGAGCGGCAGAGTGAAAAGGCCCTCGACGTAGGCGCGAAGAGCGTCCTCCCACCGCTGGTCCTCCTGGATCCAGCTCGTATTGGTCTTCGCTTCCTTCGCCGCCTTGATCATGTACTGGACGAGCCGATCGCGCAGCGCGGGCAGCTCTTCGTTCCGCATCGGCCATGCCCCGAGCAGCGTCTGCAACAGGAGCATCTGCTCGTTGCGATCGGGCGCGAAGCGGCCATCCACCTCGCGCCGCAGGCCCTCGGTCCTGCGGGCGAACGCGATCGCCGTCTTGCGCCAGTCTTCCGGCACCTCGGAGAGCGCGTCGATGCGGACGCGGATGTCCTCGCCCCGCTTGGTGTCGTGCGTCGCGGTGGCGAGGAGCGAGCGCGGCCACCGCTGCGCCCGCAGCCTGTTCTGCTCGTGGAAAGCCTCCACGGTGCTGCCGAAGTGCTCCGGCTCCCCTCCCACCTCGTTGAGCGAGACCAGCCGGTTGTAGACGTAGAAAGCAGTGTCCTCGAGCCCCTTCGCCATCACCGGCCCGAGCGCCTGCTGCAGCTTGAGCGCGAAGGCGTGCTGGGCGGGGCGCTCGCCCTCCTCCACGTAGGCCGCGAACTTCTGCAGGAGGATGCTGGCGATGAAATCGTAGATGCTCGCGTTCTCGGTCGGATTGCGCCGCTTGGCGCAGGCCACCGCGTCGAGGATGTAGTTTCGGTCCCGATCGTCGACGTGGCCGGGCTCCTCGATGTAGGGGCGGTACACCGGGAAGCAGGCGATCACCTCGATCAGGGCCGAGCGCAGCGCGTAGAGCGTGAAGTCGCGCGTCCACCGGTTGCCTTCCGAGATGCGGTTGAGCTGCCGGGCGAGCAGGTTCATCTCCGACGCCATCGCCGTGTAGAGGACGAGCTTCTTCTTCTGGTAGACGAGCTCGCCGAAATCGATCTCGCCATGGATGAACCGGGCGTAGATCTTCTGCAGCTTCTCCGCGTTCTCCCGGGCGACGAAGATCCCGTTCAGCGAGTTGAGGAAGTCGTAGCCGGTGGTGCCCGCCACCGCCCAACTCGTGGGCAGCGTTTCCGTCCGCCCGAGGATTTTCTCGGCGACCACGTAGAGCGGCCGCTCGAGCCGCGGATCGCGCGTCTGCTGCAGCTCCTCGCGAACCTCGGGCTCCAACTCCTCCCAGCGGATGCCCCGCTGCTGCGCCCGCGCCCGCGCGCGCTGCAGGATGTGCGCCTCCTGCAGCAGCCGGAAATAGCGCCGCGGATACGCGAGCCCGTCCGGATGATCGATCCGCAGGCCGTTCACCCTGCCCTCCGCCAACAGACGCAGCGGCAGCCGGTGGGCGTGCTCGAAGACCTCGGCGTCCTCCATCTTCACGGCGGCGAGCGAATTGATGTCGAAGAAGCGGCGGTAGTTGATCTCCTCCGACGACACCCGCCAGTGGGCGAGCCGGTACGCCTGCGCGTCGAGCAGCTTGTCGAGCAGATCGAAGCTGCGCGGCTTCCCCGCCGTACCGTTGAAGATCCGCACGTTCTCTTCCAGATGCCTGCGCACCGCGGCGCTCGCCGCGCAGAGAGTCGCCACGCGCCGCTTGACCACTTCCTTCTCCCGCCGGCGCTCCTCCAGCCGCGCGGGATCCTTCTCGTGGCGGGACGGCATGTGCTCGAGCACGAAGAGGATGCTCTTCAGCTCGTCCAGGGCCTCGCTCCTCCCGAGCTTCTTCTCCAGGTCCTCGATCCGGTACCCGAGGATCTGCCCGTACGAGCGGGGATTCACCGGGAAGAGATGGTCGTAGTAGCGGACGCGGAACGCGCCCTCGTGCAGCTCGAGCTGGATCTCGCCGCGCTCGAGCACGGCGCCGTATCGATCGCCGAGGACCGGCACCAGCACCTTGTCGGCGAGCTCCTCCTTGACCGGGTGCCATTCGACGTCGAAGAACTTCGCCGCCTGCGCGGAGGGGCCGTTCTCCAGCAAGTCGAGCCAGAGCGCGTTGCCGGACCCGAGCCCCATGTGGTTCGGCACGATGTCGAGCACGTGCCCGAGCCCCGCCTCGTGGAGCGCGGCCGAGAGCCTGTCGTATCCTTCCGCGCCGCCCAGCTCGACATTGATCGACCCGTGGTCGATCACGTCGTAGCCGTGGACCGAACCGGGAGCCGCCTGCAGGATCGGGCTCGTGTACAGGTCGGTGATCCCGAGGTCTGCGAGATAGCGAACGATCGAGGCCGCCGCGTCGAAGGTAAAATCCTTGTGGAGCTGAATCCGGTACGTGGTGACAGGCTGGCGGGCAGCCGCCAGCTCGGCCGCTACCTCATCGAGCAGACGGCGGGCTTGTTCCCGCACGATTTCGCGCTGCACCCTCATTCCGCCGCCTCCCTGTGTGCGGGCGGCGGGGCATCAGGTTCCCGTCACCGCTTGCGGCCGTACCTCTCCGCAAGATGTGCAAGCTCCCGCGCCAGCGCCACGGGCCCGGGCGCGGAAAACAGCTCGGAAATCGACCAGGGCAGGCGAAACGTCCAGTTGTGTGTGCCCACGGTGCCCGGCGTGTTCATCCGGTCCTGCCAGCCGAGCGCATCGGTGATCGGCGTCAGGAGCGCATCGCTGGAGGCGGAATACGCCAGCTCCAGCAGCGCCTTCCGGGTCTCGCCCGTGAATTGCTTCTCGTCGGGTCCGTGGAGACGCGCGAGCTGCGGCTGGCGGAGCTGATACTCGCGCTCCCGGTCTTCCAGGCCTTCCCACCAGCTCCGCAACGATTCGGTGTCGTGCGTGCCCGTCACCGCCACCGATACGTGCGGGAAGCGCGTCACGTCGCGCGGCACGCCCCGGTCGTTTTCCCAGCGAAGCACCTTCGTTCCGGGAATCTCCTGCTCCGCCAACGACGCGCGCACGAAGTTCGGCACCGTCCCGAGATCCTCCGCCAGCACTTCCGCTTTCTCGCCGAGGAGCGCCAGCACCCGCTCGCCCTGTTCGCGCTGCCGGGACTCGTCGGCGGGGATGAAAAAGGGCGTCCGCTTGTCGATGGGACGCGCATACGTCCGGTAGAGGCCGACGACGTGGTCGACGCGGAATGCGTCGTACAGCTCGGCCGCGCGCTCGGCGCGCTGGTGCAACCATGGATCGCCCGCCTCCCGCATCTCTTCCCACCGCGGCACCGGAAGACCCCAGTCCTGGCCCTCCGCGCTATAGGCGTCCGGCGGCACACCGACGGTGGCGTCGAAGCGGAAGAACCGCTGGAAGCTCCACACGTCCGCGGAATCCTCCGCGACCATGAAGGGCAGATCGCCGAGCACCTTGACGCCCTTGGCGTTCGCTTCGGCGCGTCCGGCCCGCCATTGCGAATCCGCGATCCACTGCACGTAGCAGAGCTCGTCGATCTGCTCGCGCAACCGACCGCGCGCCTGGTCCAGCGCCGCCGGGTCGCGATCGCGCAGGGGCGGCTCCCAGTCGCGCCAGCTCTTCTGCCGCTCTTCGTGCAGCGCGCGGTAGAGAGCCCAATCCTCGATCCACGCCGCGTGCTCCTGACGGAATTCGCGAAAAGCCCGATCGCGGTCGGTGCCGCGCTCGCGGTGGAAGAACCGGCGGAAGGCGCGGCCCAAGGCATCCCGCTTGACGCGCCGGTAGTGCGCGAAATCGACGCGCGGCTCACGCCGCAGCCGCGAGAGCTCCGCTTCCTCGTCGGGCGCGAGCGCATCCAGGTCAGGGACGCCGTTCAGGTCGATGTAGACGGGCTCGAGCGCGAACGAGCTGCAAGCGGCATACGGACTGTCCTGCCCTGGCGACACTTCGTTGAACGGCAAGAGCTGCCAGAGCGTGCAGGCGGCGGTGAGCAGCCAGTCCGAGACGCGTCCGGCGTCCGCGTAGCTCCCGAGATCGCCGGCGCCACCCCGCACCGAGGAGAGAGGCAGGAGGAGTCCGGCCCGCCGACCGAGATGGAAGGTGTGAGCCACGGAGCCCTTTTACCCGTCGTGAATTCGATGGCAAGCGGCGATTGCGCGCAAGTTGCCGCTGCGATACAGCGGGCGCATGCCGAAGAAGGCCACCACTGACCACGGCGAGATCATCCACTTCGCCGGCCGGCTCCGGCTCTTTCCCGTAGCATCCCGTACCGACGCGACGCAGGTCCGCCTCGCGTCCCGCGACGACGTCAAGGAGAGCGAAGTCCGGGTGGGTTGGCCGGCCTACTTCCGCCCGTTCATCGACCGCCGTCTCGTGTTCCTTTACGACGAGGCGGGCGGCCAGGCGGTGACCCACGCGGAGGCCGACGAGGCGATGGCGCAACAGCCCGCGGGGCCTGCCGGCGCGGCTTCGACCGCGACGTAGACGATGGAACGATGTCTTCGGGAGTCAGCCACTGCCCGGCAGGCGCGACGCCCTTCTCCGCCAGCCCCAGGGTGATGCGGCGGCGTGCGGGATCGACCGCGATCACTTCCACCACGATCTCGTCGCCGATGGAGTAGCTCCGGCCTGAACTGCCGACGATCAGTCGCTGCATTTCCTTGTCCAGCTCGACACCCGCGCCCAGCGACTCGGCGGGGACCAGCCCCTCGACGAACACCTCTTCCAGCTCGCAGAAGAGCCCGAAGTCGGCGACACCTGAAACCACCGCCTTGAACTTCTCGCCGACCTTGTCCTGCATGTAGAGCGCCGAGTAGAAGTTGTCGACGTCGCGCTCCGCCTTCATTGCCGCGCGCTCCCGATCGGAGCACTGGGCGGAAACTCCGGCGAGGTACGCCTCCTGTTCCTCGCGTTCCGGATCGCGCAATGGCCGGCCGCCGCGCACCCAGTGCTCCTTGAGCAGGCGGTGGACCATCAGGTCCGGATAGCGCCGGATCGGCGAGGTGAAATGCAGGTACGTCGGCGCGGCAAGGCCATAGTGGCCGATGTTGTCGGGGCTGTATTGCGCCTGCATCATCGCGCGCAAGAGGAGTGAGTTGAGCGCCTTCTGGGCCGGCTTTCCCTCGACTGCCTTGAGGAAATCGTTGAGCACCCTGGGCGTCAACTCCTCGCCCGCCGGCAGATCGAACCCGTGCGAGCGGGCCAGCGCGGCGAAGGCGTCGAGCTTCTCGCGGTCCGGCTGGTCGTGGATCCGGTAGACGGTGGGAAGGCCGCGCACCTGGAAGAAGCGCGCCACTGCCTCGTTGGCGGCGAGCATGAACTCCTCGACCAGCCGGTGCGCGTCGTTGCGCGGCCGTCGCGCGATCTCCGCCACCCTTCCCTGCTCGTCGAGGACGATCTTCGCCTCCGGCAGATCGAAGTCGATGCTCCCTCGCAGCTGCCGCCGCCGCGTGAGCTTCTTCGACAGCTCGTGCGCGGCCTTCAGGTCGTCCAGCAGCGGCCGCAACTGGGGATCGGCGTCGCCCGCCAGCGCTTCGGCGACCCGCGTGTACGTGAGCCGCGCGTGGCTTCGCATCACGGCTTCGTAGATGTCTGCCTGCAGCGGTGTGCCGGACTTGTCGAGGGCCAGATCGCAGACGGTGCAGAGCCGGTCCACGTCGGGATTCAGGGAGCAGATCCCGTTCGAGAGCCGCTCCGGAAGCATCGGCAGCACGGTCCCCGGGAAATAGACGCTGGTGGCGCGCCGCAGCGCCTCGCGATCGAGCGGCCCGCCCGGCCGTACGTAGTGCGCGACGTCCGCGATGGCGACCACCAGGCGGTACCCGCCGGGCGTCCGCGAGACGTGGACGGCGTCGTCGAAATCGCGCGCGTCCTCGCCGTCGATGGTCACGAGCGGCAGGTGGCGCAGGTCGCGCCGGCCGGAGATCTCGTCGGGGTGGACATGGTCCGGGACGCTCTGCGCGGCGATCAGCGTCGCCGGGTCGAACTCGTCCGAGAATCCTTCCGCGTACGCGGCGGCGAGGATCTCGAAGCGGGGATCGCCGCGGTCGCCCAGGACGGAGATGATCTCGCCCTGCAGCGCCCCCTGGATCTCCCGGTGGAGCCTGACCTTGACCATGTCGCCGTCGCGCGCGCGGGGATGACGCGGAACGGCGATGTTGCCTGTCAGGTTGCGATCGTGGGGGATCACCCACTGCGCCTTTCCCTTCGCCTGGTAGATCCCGAGCGCGAGCTGGCGCCGCCGCTCGACGACCTCGAGCACCTCGCCCGCGAGCCGGCCGTCGCGGCCGCGGATGGCGCGCGCCCGCACCACGTCCCCGTCGAGCGCGCCCCTGGTGAACTGCGGCGGCACGAAGAGATCGTCCTCGCGGCCGCCGTCGCCGAGCAGCGGCGAGACGAAGCCGTACCCTTCCGCCTTCAGATGGATGACGCCGGTGACTTCCGCCCCCGGCTTGCGCGCGCCCTGCGCGGGTCCCTTGTCGCGATGCATGCGCGCTCCTTCGATCATCGCCGCCGGCGCTCGGCGCGACTGAGGCCGGGGCGTCTCGCCGGAAGCCGTGCGGCGGTCCCCGTCGGCGCGGTCGTGACCCTCGACTTCGCGGTAGACGTGACCGTCGTAGCTGGCGCGACCGTGCTTCATCAGATCGGCGAGAGCGCGGCGCAGCGGATGCCGCTGGGACTGGCCGAGGCGGAGCTGGCCGGAGAGCTGCTTGAGGGAGAGCCCCTTTCCGCGCGCGCGACGCAGCGCGGAGAGAAGGTGCTCGGGATCGATGCTCATCAACGGCGTTTCTAGACTTTCTTGCGCCCGGTGTCGGCGGCGGCGGTCTCCTGGACCGCCGCTGTGTCGCCCTTCGAGCAGGGGAAACCGGGCACGTGCTTGCCGAGGAACGATGACAACGAGCTCATCAGCTCCTGGGGCATCTCGGCCGCGAGCGCGTGCCGGCAGAGCTTCCGCGTCGCGCGATAGGTGCGGACGAAGGTGATGCAGGGAGGACAAAAGCTGAGATGATCTTCCAGTGCCTTCGCTCGCTCGGGGGAAAGCGTGCCCTCGATGTACTCGCCGAGCAACTCGACGCATTCCTTGCAGTGCTGGATGGGACTGGTCAACGCGTCGCTTCCTGGGGTGGGAGTGGCGGCGGCCGGGTATCCTAGCCGACCTGCTTGGAAAGATGCACTCCGCCATTGGTGGATTCGCGGTTCGGAGTCATTTCGCGGGAGCGTCGAAGAATTCGCCCAGCTTCTCGCGCAAAGCCAGCCTGGCGCGGTGGAGCCGGCTCTTCACCGCCGGTACCGTCAGATCGAGGGCGTGGGCGATGTCCTCGTTCGAGAGCCCATCGACGTCCTTGAGCAGGAACACCGTCCGGTAGTCGTCGGGAAGTTGCTCCACCGCCTTGTTGATCGCCGCGCCCAATTCGCCGGACATCATCTTCTCGTCCGCGCGCTGCGACCAGTCGCTGTTGCTGGCCGGCTCGAGGTAGCCCTCGGCAGAGAACCGGGGGCCCGCCAGCTCGAGCGGCTGGTCACCGAGGGTATCGGGCGCCCGACGCTTGCGCCGCAGGCGCATCAGCGCGCTGTTCGCGGCGATGCGGTACAGCCAGCTGGAGAACTGCGCCTCCCCGCGGAACAGCGGCAGCTTCTGGTAGGCGTTCAGGAACGCTTCCTGGAGCACTTCCTGCGCGTCGGCCTCCGAGCCCGTCATTCGCAGCGCCAGCCGGTAGAGCTGGCGCTGGTGGCGCTCGACGAGCATGGCGAAGGCCGCGCCATCGCCGTGCTGGGCGCGCTCCACCAGCTCGCGATCGCCGGGCTGTCCGTCAGCCCGCGGCTCCTCCGGAGCGGGCTCGGCGCGTGTCTGCGTCAGGTCGGCCAAGGGCGGGGGACCCTAAAGCACGCAGACGGGGTGGTCAAGTCCCGCACCCGCTCGCTTCGCTAGCGCTCCGGTGGTGGCAGTATCTTGCCGGGATTCAACAGGTTGTCCGGATCGAAGGCCAATTTGAGCCGTCGCTGCAGCTCGATGACATCGCGGCTCTGCTCGCGCGCGAGAAAGGCGCGCTTGGCGAGGCCGACTCCGTGCTCCCCCGTGATCGTCCCGCCCAGATCGATGGCGGCCTGGAGGACCTCTTCCACCGCCGCGTGGCCGCGCGCGCGCTCCTCCTGGGATTCGAAGAGCAGATTGACATGCAGGTTGCCGTCGCCGGCATGTCCGTAGCACGCCGTCGGCAGGCCAAAGCGCTCACCGATGGCGCGCACCCGCCCGATCAGCTCGATGAGCCTGCCGCGGGGGACGGCGACGTCCTCGCTGATCTTGTGCGGCCGGATGGCGGTGAGGGCAACCGAGATCATCCGCCGCGTTTCCCAGACGCGGCGGCGCTGGGCTTCGTCCTGGGCGGCGACCACCTCGTGGGCGCCGGCCTCGGTGCAGAGCTCGCCGGACTTCGCCAGCTCGTCGAAGACCCCTTCGCCGTGGCCGTCGTGCTCGACGATGAGCGCCCCGCCGACGCCTTCGGGGAACTTGAACGGCGCCCGCGGGCTGACCGCGCGCATCGTGGGCCCGTCGAGCAGCTCGCAGGCCCTCGGCAAGAGGCCCGCGCCAAAGATCTTCTGGACCGCGAGCGCGGCCTTGTCTTCGTCCGGGAAGAAAGCCAGCAGCGTCGCGACCGAGCGTGGAAGCGGGATGAGCTTCAGCGTCGCTTCGACGATCACCGCCAGCGTTCCTTCGCTCCCGACGAGGAGCTGGGTCAGGTCGTAGCCGGCCACCCCTTTCCAGCTCCGGTGACCGGTGCGGATCAATTCGCCCGTGGGCAGGACCGCCCGCAGCCCGAGCACGTAGTCGCGCGTCACGCCGTACTTGAGCGCGCGCGGACCGCCGGCGTTGTGCGCCAGGTTTCCACCGATGGAGCACATCGCCTGCGAGTTCGGGTCGGGCGGATAGAACAAACCTTCGGCCTCCACCGCCGCCTGCAGCTTTTCCAGGATGACGCCCGGCTCGACGACGCAGACCATGTCGGCCCGAGAGACCTCGATGATGCGGTCCAGCTTTTCCAGCGAGAGCACGATTCCGCCCCGCTCCGCCAGCGCTCCCCCGCTCTTCCCGGAACCGGCTCCCCGGGGGACGACCGGAATCCTCCGCTGTCGCGAGTAGGCCAGCACCTTCTGGACCTCCGCCGCGGTGCGCGCCTGCACCGCCGCTTGCGGGGGATACTCGCCACAGCCGCTCTCGTCGCGCGCGTATGGATCGATGGCGGCCGTCTGCAGCCCGAGTGCCGACAACTCGTCCGCGAGCGCGTTCACCCGAACACCTCGACGGCGCTGCCGGTCATCGCGAACGGAGCCTCGGTGCAGAGAAACCTCACCACCCGCGCCACTTCCTCCGCGCGCACGCTCGGCTCGAACGGCGTCTGCTCCAGCATCCGCGTCGCCACTCCGCCGGGGAGGACGGCGGCGCAGAAGATGCCACGCTCGCGGCCTTCTTCCGCCAGCGACTTGATGAGCCCGGTGAGACCCCACTTGCTCGCGTTGTAGGCGGCACCGTGCGCGGTGCCCAGCGTCCCGCTGATCGAGCCGATCGCGACGATCCGGGTGGCGCCGGTACGGAAGCCCTCGCGGGCGCAGAGAAACGCGCCGCGCAGGTTGACGCCGAGAACGCGGTCCCACTGCTGCGCGCTGAACGACTCGATCGGCCCGCGCTCCAGCACGCCGGCGTTGAGCACGACGCAATCGCAGCGCCCCGCCTCGGCGAAGAGCGCGCGGACGTCCGCTTCGTCGGACACATCGCAGCGCCGCGCGAGAGCGGCGCCGCGCACCTCGGGCACGGATCGGGATGCGCACACGGTCACCTGCGCTCCGTCGGCAATCAGGGCTTCTGCGACGGCAAGGCCGATCCCCCGCGAGGCGCCTGTGACCAGCGCCTTCATCCTCCTTCCGCGCGCCGAGCCAGCGAATGGCGCAGCTCGGCGTCCTTCTCGAACACGCCCGCCCAGGCCTGGACAGTGATCCGGCTGTGCCGGCGCATGGGACCGCGGACCTGCATGCACCCGTGCTCGGCGACGATGACGACGCCGGCGCCGAGCGGGTTGAGCGCGGCACCGATGCTCTCGCAAAGGCGGTGCACGAGCTGCTCCTGCAGGATCAGCCTGTGCGCCAGCGCATCGGTCGCCTCGGCGATCTTGCCGAAGCCGACCAGCCACTGATCCGCGACATAGCCGACCGCCGCGGTGCCCTTGTAGGGAAGCAGATGGTGCGGGCACATCGCGTGGAAGTCGATCTGCGAGGCGATCACAAGCTCGCCGCGGCGGGGCGCCGGCACGAGCGAGCTCTTCAGCGTCTCCACCGCATCGCGCGCGTAGCCGTCGAGCAGGTCTTCGCTGAATGCCTTGGCCACGCGGCCCGGAGTCTCACGCGTCTCGGCGTCCAGCTCGGCGCCGGAGGCCAGCAAGAGATCCTCGATGGCCTTGGCGAGCGCCTTGCGGTCGGGCGACTGCGCTTTGCGATCCGGCAGCGCCATTCACCATTTCCCGTGTGGACCGCGGTAGACCACGCAGCTCGTGGGAACTTCCCAGAGCCGGATCTCGACGAGCCCCGGCAGCTTTCCTTCCAGGTGGTGCCACATCCAGGTCGCGATGTTCTCCGCCGTCGGGTTCTCGATGGAGTCGTTCAGGTTGGTGTGATCGACGCGGTCGAGCACGTGCTCCTTGACGATCTTCTCGACGTCGCCGAAGTCCACGAAGATGCCCGAGTAGGGGTCGGGCTCGCCGCGCAGCACGACCTGAAAGCGGTAGTTGTGGCCGTGCAGGTTGAAGCACTTGCCGTTGTAACGCGGAAGCCGGTGGGCGGCCGCGAAGCTGAACTCTGCTTCGATCTGATGCATGGGTGCGTCCTCTAGCACTTGGATGCGGCAGGCGGCAAAACGCCGCGGGTAGTGGACGTTTTGAGCGAAACAGGGAACCTTCCCCTCGGTAGAGCATCCAAGCAAGTGCAAGAGGAGGCAGCTTTGTCGAGCGCACACCTGCACGCCGTACCGTCCCCGAACAGCCTGGTCGAGCTCTATTCGGAAGCGCCGCTTCCCACGCGCCACGGGCTGTTGCGGGCGTTCGTATTCCGCGAGACCGGGACCGGCAAGGAACATGTCGTCGCGGTCAAGGGCGACGTTCGCGGCCATGAAGGCGTGCCGGTGCGCGTCCACAGCGAGTGCCTGACGAGCGAGATCCTCGGCTCGCTCAAGTGCGACTGCCGGGAGCAGCTCGAGCACGCCCTCGACGTGATCGGCCGTTCCGAGCGCGGGGCGATGATCTATCTGCGGCAGGAAGGGCGCGGCATCGGGCTCGGGAACAAGATCCGCGCTTACGCGCTGCAGGCGCGCGGCGCCGACACGTACGAGGCGAATCGGGCACTCGGCTTCGGCGACGACCTGCGCCGCTACGACATCGCCGCGCAGATGCTGAAGGAGCTCGGGGTGCGGTCGATCGACCTGATCACCAACAATCCGCAGAAGATCGCCGGCCTGGAAGTGGAGGGCGTGACCGTGCGCCGGCGGATTCCGTCGCTCGCGAAGAGCAATCCGCACAACATCGGTTACTTGCGCACGAAGCGCGAACGGACCGGGCATCTCATCGAGCTGTCCGAGCAGAAGACGTCGGCGTAGGCCGCCTGTAGGTCCGGGTGAGATTCAGAGGACGAGTGCGACTCGCACCGCGCGGCGCAGGCCGGCGAAGGGCAAGAGCCGCAGGGCCTCCTCGGGCGTGCACCAGCGGTGCTCGTCGTGCTCGTCGGAGAGCGTCGGCTCACCCTCGACCCGCACCGCGAACGCCGTCTCTTGCGCGAACACCGGCGGAATGCGTCCTCCCAGCGCGAGCGAGTGCACGTAGCGCAGCTCGCGCAAGTCGGCGAGCAGCGGGGAGAAGCCGGTCTCTTCGTGCACCTCCCGCGCCGCCGTCTGCAGCGGGCTCTCGCCCGGTTCCATGCGCCCCGTCAGGATCTGCCAGAAGCCGCCGCGCGCGGCCGTGCGCCTGAGCAGGAGGACCCTGCCGTCGTCCCGCCGCAGCGTGACGCTGACCGTTCGCAATTCCGGCGGTACCTCGAAGACCTCCGTCTCCCAGACCTGGCCGGCCTTCAGCGCGAACACGTCCTCCACCTCGTGCAGCGGAGGCGCCTCGCCGAGCAGCGACTGCAGCGACGCCACGCTCGCATCCTGGATTCCGCACGGCACGATGGCGGAGAAGTCAGCGAGGTCGGTGCGGACGTTGAAGGCGAAACCGTGCGAGGTGATCCAGCGGGAGATGTGCACTCCGATGGCGCCGAGCTTGCCCGCGGGCGTCCAGACTCCGGTTCGCCCTGCGACCCGCGCGGCGCCGATGCCGTACTCCCCGGCGACGCGGATCATGATCTCCTCCAGCGACGCCACGTATTTGCGGACGTCCTTGCGGTCCGGCTTCAGGTCGACGACGGGGTAGCCCACGATCTGCCCGGGACCGTGGTAGGTCACGTCGCCCCCGCGATCCGTCTCGAACACCTCGAAGCCGCGGGAGGCGAGCAGCTCCGACGGCCAGAGGACGTTGTGCGCCTTCGCTCCCCGGCCCAGCGTGATCACCGGCGGGTGCTCGAGAAGCAGCAGCGTGTCCGGAACGAGGCCCCGGGCGCGCGCCTCGACCAGCAGCTTCTGCATGGCGAGGCCGTCCTCGTATTCGACGCGGCCGAGGCGGCGGACGTGCAACGCGCGGGTCACATCGGCAATTGTAGTCAGTGCGCCGTGCCGCTGCGCGGAGCCGGGGGACTTCGCAGCAGCTCCTCGCGTTGCTCGCGCAACGACCAGGGCGCGTTGGCGTAGACGTCGTCGAACAGCGATTCCCGCGGAGGATCCGGTTTCTTTTCCGCCTCGGCGATGGCGGCGTTCACCTGTTCGAGGACCTGGGCGCGCAGCTCGTCCTCCTTCTGCGCCGTCCACATCCCCCAGGCCTGCAGGCGCGACCGCATCAGCTCCAGCGGGTCGCGCTTCTTCCATCGCTCGACCTCGCGCTCGTCGCGGTAGCGCGTCGGATCGTCGGAAGAGCTGTGGGCGCCGATCCGGTAAGTCTCGCATTCGACCAGGGTGGGACCGCCTCCGTTGCGCGCCCGATCGACCGCCTCTTTCATCGCTCCGTAGACGGCGACGGCATCGTTTCCGTCGACCTTGACCCCGGGGAAGCCGTACGCATCCGCCTTCACGGCGATGGACTCGCTCGCGGTCTGCTTCGCGGTGGGCACGCTGATCGCCCAGTGGTTGTTCTGGCAGATGAAGACCACGGGCGCCTTGAAGACGCCGGCGAAGTTCATGGCGACGTGGAAATCGCCCTCGCTGGTCGCCCCGTCGCCCATGTACGCCGCGATCACCGTCCGATCGCCCTTGATGCGCGCCGCCATGGCCGCTCCCACTGCCTGTGGAAGCTGGGTTCCGATGCAGCTCGACCAGCTCACCTGGTTGACGCTCTTCGAGGCCATGTGCGAGGGCATCTGCCGTCCCTTGGTCTCGTCGCCGGAGTTGCCGAAGATCTGGCAGAGGTACGGCACCAGCGGGAACCCTCTCAGCAGCATCGCCCCGCCTTCGCGAAGCGCCGGGAAGATCCAGTCGCTGGCTTCCAGCGCGATGGCGGAGGCGAGCGTGGCAGCCTCCTGACCGGTGCAGGCGCCGTAGAAGCCGACGCGGCCCTGCCGCTGCAGGGTCATCATCCGCTCGTCCAGCGTGCGCAGGCGGACCATCTCGCGGTAGAGGCGGAGGAGGACTTCGCGGGGCAACGGAGGCGTTTCGAGCTTGCGGGCGGGCTTCATGCGCGCGCAGATCTAGAGGAACCGCGACCCGCTCGCAACCGTGTACCATCGGCGGATGCAAACCTTTGCCGAGTTCTGGCCCTTCTACCTGCGCGAGCATTCGCGTCCGACGACGCGCAGGTTGCACTTCGCCGGCACGACGCTATCGCTGGTGCTGCTGCTGAGCGCGCTGGCGTTGCGGAGCGGGTGGCTCGTACTGGCAGCGCTCGTCTGTGGGTACGCATTCGCCTGGGTCGGTCACTTCTTCGTCGAGCACAACCGGCCGGCCACGTTCAAGTACCCGCTCTGGAGCTTCGCAGCGGACTGGAAGATGTGGGCCCTCGCGTTCAGAGGGCGGCTCGGCGCGGAGCTGGCACGGGCGGGGGTGAAGCCCTGATCAGATCTGGTCGAGCAGCAGCAGCTCCGGCGCTTCCAGCGCGTGGATGACCTCGTACAGGAACGCAGCGCCGATGTGACCGTCGATCACCCGGTGATCGAACGAGCAGGAAAGGTTCATCCGCTCGGCGATCTCCACGCCCACGCTGCCGTCGCCGCGGCGGACCGGCCGGGCGTACTCCTTGATCTTGTGGATGCCGAGGATCGCGACTTCGGGATGCTTCACCACCGGCGTCGCCATCAGGCCGCCGTCCCTGCCCAGCGAGGTGATGGTGAACGTCGAGCCCTGCAGATCTTGGAGCTGCAGCTTCTGCTCGCGGGCCGCCTTGCCCAGTCGGTCGATCTCCGCTCCGATCTCCCGGATGGTCTTGCTGCGCACGTCCTTCACCACGAACACGGTGAGCCCCTGTTCGGTGGCGGCGCCAAAACCGAGGTTGACGTCCTTTTTCACCACCAGCGCCTGCTTCTCCTCGTCCATCACGGCGTTCAGCTCGGGGTACCTGGCGAACCCGTGGAGCAGCGCCTTGGCGATGAACGGCAGATAGCTCAGTTTCGCCTCGCCGCGCCGGGCGAGCTCCGCGTTGATACGCTCGCGCAGCGAAGTGAGCGCCGAGGTGTCGCACTCCTCCACGAAGGTGAACGGCACCACGTAGGTGTGGCTCTGCACCATGCTCTTCGCGATGCTCTTGCGCAGCCCCCGCATCGGCCGCACCTCGTCCTGCGCCAGCGCCTGCATCCGTGGCGGGGGCGCCTGCGGCGGAGGACGCGACTTGTTTTCCGCGTGAGCGAGCACGTCGGCCTTCATCACCCGGCCCTGCGGGCCAGAGCCCTGCAGAGCCGCCAGATCGACGCCCATCTCCCTTGCCATCCGCCGCGTCACCGGAGTCGCGAGCACCTTGTGACCGTCGCCGTTGCGCGAGGCATGAGCGCTGGTCTGCGCGCCGTGCGCGGACGCGCCGGCCTGCGGTTGCGGGACGTTCGCCGTCTGCAGCGGCGCCGGCTGCCCCGCCTGCTGCGGCGACACGCTCGGCGCCGCTTGCGCCGGAACGCCAGAGGTTGGTGTGGCTTGAGCAGTTCCCTCGCCATCGAGGTCGAGCACCACGAGCGTCGAGTGCACCTTGGCGATGTCGCCTTCCTTGCCGACCGTCTCCACCACCTTCCCGCGCCGCGGGCTGGGGATCGTCACCGTGGCCTTGTCGGTCATCACTTCGACCAGCGGCTGGTCCTCCACGATCTGATCGCCGGGCTTCACCAGCCACTTGACGATCTCGCCCTCCACCACGCCTTCGCCGATGTCGGGCAGCTTGAACTCGAACTGGGCCATGTCAGGCCTCGTAGGCTTTCAGCTCGCGCAGCGACCGGAGGATGCGCGGCGCGAGCGGCAGATAGTCATTTTCCAGCGTGTAGGGGAACGGCGTGTCCCAGCCGGTGATGCGAGAGACGGGCGCTTGCAGCGAGGTGAAGCAACGCTCCTGCACGAGGGCGCTGATCTCCGCGGCGAATCCACAGGTCTTCGGCGCTTCCTGCACGATGGCGCAGCGCCCGGTCTTGCGCACGCTGCGCGCCAGCGTCTCGATGTCGAGGGGCCAGAGCGTCCTCAGATCGATGAGCTCGGCATCGAGTTGCGGATCCTGCTCGACCGCCTGCTGCGCCTCGTGAAACATGGCGCCCCAGCCGATCACCGTCATGCCGCTGCCCTCGCGGACCACCTTCGCCTCGCCGATCGGGACCGTGTACTCGCCCTCCGGCACATCCCCGCGCGCGGCGCGGTAGACCCGCTTGGGCTCCATGAAGATGACCGGGTCGTCCTGGCGGATGGCGGAGATGAGCAAGCCCTTCGCGTCGATGGGGTTCGAGGGACAGAGCACCTGAAGGCCGGGCGTGTGGATGAACAGCGCTTCCGGCGACTGCGAGTGGTAGTGGCCGCCCTTGATCCCGCCCCCCACCGGAGTGCGGATCACCACCGGCGCGGCGTACTGGCCGCCGCTCCGGTACCGGAGCTTCGCCAGCTCGTTCACGATCTGGTCGAAGGCCGGAAAGATGAAATCCGAGAACTGGATCTCGGGCACCGGCCGCAGGCCATACATCGCCATCCCGATGGCGGCGCCGACGATCCCTGATTCGGCGAGCGGCGTGTCGATCACCCGATCGGCGCCGAACTCCTCGATCAGTCCCACCGTGGCCCGGAAGACGCCGCCGAACTTCCCGACATCCTCGCCCAGCACCACGACGCGCGGATCGCGCCGCATCTCCATCCTCAGCGCGTCGTTGACCGCCTGAATGATGTTCCAGGCCGGCATCCTATCCGCCGTTCTCGACCCAGCGCTGGATGAAGTACTCGCCGGCCTTGTAGCTGGAGCGGACCAGCGGTCCGGCGGCGACCAAGCGGAAGCCGAGGGCCAGTCCCTCGCGTTCGAGGCGCGAGAACACCTCGGGTCGGACGAATTCCTCGACCGCGAGGTGCTTCTCGCTCGGCCGCAGGTACTGCCCGAGCGTGAGGATGTCGCAACCCACCGAGCGCAGATCGCGCATCGCGGTGATCACCTCGCCGTGCGTCTCGCCGAGCCCGAGCATGATGCTGCTCTTCGTCCGCATCCCGCGGCGCTTGTAGAAGTCGAGCACGTCGAGCGATTGGCGGTAGGTGGCGCGGCGGTCGCGGACGCGCGGAGTGAGCCGCTCGACGGTCTCGACGTTGTGCGCCGCGACCGTCGGCTGCGCATCGACGATCATCTGCAGCGCGTCGCGCGACCCCTGGAAGTCGGGGGTGAGCACTTCGACGAGCGTCTTCGGAGCCGCGCGCCGGAGCTCGACGATGGCCTGTGCGAAGTGGGAAGCCCCGCCGTCCTGGAGCTCGTCGCGGTTGACGCTCGTCACCACCAGGTAATCGAGCCCCAGGCGGCCCACCGCCTCGGCGAGGTGGCGCGGCTCGAGAGGATCGAGTGGCGCGGGTAGGCCGCTGCTCACGTCGCAGAAGCGGCAGCCGCGCGTGCAGACGTCGCCCATCAGCATGACGGTCGCCGTGCCGCCGCCCCAGCACTCGCCGACGTTGGGGCAGCTCGCCTCTTCGCAAACGGTATGCAGGTTCAGCTCGCGGAGCGTGCGCTTGACCTGCTCGTACCGGCCGCCGCCTGGCATGCGCACTCGCAGCCATTCCGGCTTGGGCTCCCGCCACTTGCGCGCGGCGCCGCCGAGCTGGATCAGCGAGTCGGCCATGAGGCCGGCGGTATAACCGAAACCGCCCGGAACCGCGAGATGGGCCGATCAACAGGCTGCGAGAACGGCGCCGAGCACCAACCGGGCAACGCGCTGCGCAAGGCAACGCGCCTCAATGTTCGGCGTCACCCGGTCAGCCAGCCGATCTGCCAGCCGGCTCCGCGACAGCGAGCAGGAGCTGCCGGCGGAAACGGCCCTCTCCGCGGTGGCGACATGACCGGCGACGGATAATGCAAGTGCCGCAAATCCGGCAGCAAATCCCCGACGCCACGACGTTGCCTCGCTCATCGGAAGCCTCCCCGCGCCCGAGTTGAACATCCGGGAAGCGATATCCTTCCCGGATAGTGTCCTTAGATGTGCAGCGGTTTCCCGCGCACTCCCAGGGCGGCCTCGGTGAGGGCCTCGGAGAGGGTCGGGTGCGGCCGCATCACGTGCAGCATCTCCTCGCTGGTGGTCTCCAGCCTGAGGAGCGAGCAGGCGTCGGAGATCAGCTCGGTCGCGCGGGGACCCACGATGTGGACGCCGAGGACCTCGTCGTATTTCTCCTCGGCGACCACCTTCACCATCCCTTCGGCCAGGTTCAGGATGCGCGCCTTCCCGTTCGCTGAAAACGGGAACGTGCCCACCTTGACCTTGTAGCCGCGTTCTTTCGCTCCCCTCTCCGTCAGGCCGATCGACGCCACCTCGGGCTCCGAGTACGTCGCTCCGGGCACCAGGTCGTAATTCACCGGATGCGGCTTCTTTCCCGCGAGCTTGTCGGCGACGAACTCGCCTTCCACGAACGCGAGGTGCGCGAGCTGGGGATGGGGTCGCCCGGGAATCGCGACGACGTCGCCGATGGCGGAGACCCAGCTCTCGCCGGTGAGCAGGGTGCTCGGGTCCACCAGGACGAAACCACGCTCCATCTTGATGGCCGCGAACTTCTCCAGCCCGACGTTCTCGCTCACCGGCCGGCGTCCGACGGCGCAGAGGAAGAGATCCGCCTCGAGGATCTCGGTACCCTTGGATGTCGTGACCGTCGCTTTCAGTCCGTTCGCGCCGACGTCCACCTTCTCCAGCTTCGCGTTGGTCAGCGACTTGATCCCACGCTTGCGGAACGCCTTCTCGAACTCGGTGGAGATGTCGTCGTCCTCGATGGGAAGCAGGCGCGGCAGCATCTCCACCACCGTCACTTCGCTGCCGAACCGGCGGTACGCGCTGGCGAACTCGACGCCGACGGCGCCGGCGCCAAGCACGATCAACCGTTTCGGGACCACGGTATTCGCCAGCAGCTCGTCGCTGGTCATCACCCGGGGCCCGAGAGTGAGGCCCGGGATCAGCCGGGGCGCCGACCCCGTGGCGACCAACACGTGCTTCGCCTCGATGATCTGCTCTTTGCCGTCGGCGCCGGTGACGGACACCTTGCCGGGGCCCGCCAGCCGCCCGTGTCCGTGCACGCGCTCGACCTTGTTCTTGCGGAAGAGGAATTCGATTCCCTTGCTGGACTTGTTGGCGACGTCTTCGCTGAACTTCCTCACGCCGTCCATGTCGAGCTCGACGCCGCTGGCGTTGACGCCGACGCTCGTGCCGTGCTTCGCCTCGTCATACACATCGGCGCTGTGGAGCACCGCCTTGGTGGGGATGCACCCCCGCAACGTGCAAGTGCCGCCGACGCGCGGATCCTTCTCGACGACCACGGTCTTGAGGCCGTTCTGGCCCGCGCGGATGGCGCAGACGTAGCCGCCGGGCCCGCTGCCGATGATCGCGAGATCGTAGGTCGCCACTGCCCGCCCTCCCTGCACCGGCGCCCGCGGAGGCGGGCGCCGGAACGTTACCGTTGCAAAGAGGCGCGGTTGGTATCGCCCGCGGACTTGGATGTCAACCGCGCTGCGGCCGCGAAACCGTCAGTGTTTTCCGAACAGAGCCTTCAGGCGCCCCGTGATGCCGCGCCCCAGCAGCGTCCGGTACACGCGCAGTCCGGTGCTCCAGGCGGACTTCGAGTACGGGTAGTACCAGAACGCAGGGAAATTCAGCCGCTCCAGGTTGACGTGGCGGACCTCGCTGAAGTCCCGCAGCGCGTGCTTGCCGTGGACCCGCCCGAGGCCGCTCGCCTTCACTCCGCCCCAGGGTGTCTCGGGGGCAGCGTGCGTGTACAGCGTGTCGTTGTGCATCACCGTACCCGCCGCGAGCTGGTTGGCGAGGCGCTCCGCCCGGGCCCGATCCTTCGTGAACACGTACGCCGAGAGCCCGTAACTCGAGTCGTTGGCCAGCCGGACCGCGTCCTCCTCGGTGCGGAAGGTCATGATCGGGAGCATCGGCCCGAACGTCTCCTCCCGCACGATGGCCATGTCGGGCGTCGTGTCGGTCAGCACGGTGGGCTGCACGAAACGCGCGCCTTCTGGCGTCACCTCGATCCCGCCGCCGGCGAGGACCTTCGCTCCGCGCTGCCGGGCTTCCTCGAGGTGCCGCCGCACGATCTCCACCTGCATCTGCGTTGTCATCGCGCCAACGTCGACGTCGTAGCCGTTGGGCTCGCCCTGGCGCAGCTTTTTCGCCAGCGCCACCACCTTCTCGGTAAACGGCTTCGCCACGTTCTCCTGGACGTAGACGCGCTCGACGGACGCGCAGGTCTGCCCGGAGTTGGCGAACGCGCCCCAGGCGACCTTCTTCGCGGCGGCATCGAGGTCGGCGTCGTCGAAAACGATCGCGGGGTCCTTGCCGCCGAGCTCGAGCACGCAGGGGATCATCTGCTCCGCGGCGGCGACGTTCACCTTGCGCCCGGTGGCGACCGACCCGGTGAACACGACCATCTGGACGCCGGAGCGGATCAGCTCAGCCCCGACGTCGCCCCTGCCCTGCACCACGCCGAAGAGCCCGCGCGGCAGACCGGCCTCCTCGAAAAGCGCTCGGGTCTTCTCCAGGATGATGGGGGTGAACTCGCTCGGCTTCACCACCACCCCGTTGCCCGCCATCAGCGCGGCGAGCGCATCGCCGACCGGGATCGAGAAAGGATAGTTCCACGGTGAGATGATCCCGATCACCCCTCGTGGGTACAACCGCAGGTACGACTTCTTGTGGGGAAAGAGGTGGAGGGAGATCTTCTCGTCGGCCAGCGCTTTCTCTGCATGGTTCGCGTACCAGTTCGCCGCGTCGGCGACAGGCAGCACCTCCATGAAGAGCGATTCGTTCCGCGTCTTGCCGTTCTCGCGCGTCAGGTGATCGCAGAATTCCTCGGCGCGCTGGAGCAGCAGATCCTTGAACCGAAGGATGACGGCACGGCGGCCGGCGAACGGCTTGCGTCCCCACTCGGACTGCGCGGCCCGCGCCTGTTGCACGGTCCTTTGCACGTCATCGGCCGTGGCGACCCGCACTTCGCCGAGCAGGCGACCGCTTCCGGGTTCGTACACGGTGAGCGTGCCCTGCGGACTGACGGTTCCTTGCGCGGACCTGTGCGGGATCGCGATCGCCTCTGCCATGGGAGCCTCCGCGCGGGTTGGCGTACGCCCCCTGCCGCACGGTGTCAATCGATTCGGCCGCCGCGAAATTCGGATTTGACTTGGGTGGTTTACACCGCGATGCTAGCGCAAAGACGGATGTTGGAACTCGACGACATGCTGCGGCTGGGGAGCCAGCCGCTCGACACGCCTGCCGAGCTCGCCCCCGTAGAGACCGATGGCGCTCCTTCCCAGCCGCCGACCGTTCTGGTGGTTGACGACGACCGCGCCGTTCGCGAAGTGCTCTCGGCGGTCCTCAAGGAGGAGGGGTACCCGGTCCGCCAGGCGGCGGGCGCGGACGCGGCCCTGGAAATGCTGCGCGGCGACGATCTGCCGCTCGTGCTCTGTGACATGAAGATGCCCGAGCACGACGGTCTCTGGCTGCTCGACAACGTGCTGCAGCGCCATCCCCATGCCGCCGTTGTCATGCTCACGGGCTTCGGCGACACGGAGAGCGCGGTCGAATGCCTGAGGCGCGGCGCCGCCGATTATCTCTTGAAGCCACCCCGCGTCACCGAGCTGGTGCGGGCCATCGAGCGCGCCTGGAGCAAGAGCAAGCTCATGTCCGCGCGGGCGCGCTATCACCAGGGGCTGGCCCGCCGGGTGCGGGAGCGCACCGCGGAGCTGACGGCGGCGCTGGCCGGGGTCGCGCAGGCCTATTCGAGCACGCTGGCTGCGCTCGTGCACGCGCTCGATGCGCGGGAGCACGAGACCAGCGACCATTCGCAACGGGTGGTCCGGTACACGCTCGCCATCGCCGAGCGGATGGGCATCGCGCATGTCGAGGACATCGGCCGCGGCGCGCTCCTGCACGACATCGGAAAGATCGGGGTCCCCGACAGCATCCTCCTCAAGCCCGGACCGCTCACGCACGCGGAGTGGGCCGAGATGCGGCGGCACCCCGAAGTCGGCTACCGCATTCTCGAGGCCATCGACTTCCTCCGGCCCGCGGCGGAGATCGTCCTCGCCCATCAGGAGCGCTGGGACGGCGGCGGGTATCCGCGCAAGCTGCGCGGAGAGGCGATCCCGCTCGGCGCCCGCATCTTCGCCATCGCGGACACCCTGGACGCCATGACCAGCGACCGGCCGTATCGCAAGGCCGCGACCTTCGCGCAGGCGCGCCAGGAGATCGCCCGATGCGCCAGCACGCAGTTCGATCCTCGTTGCGTCGAGGCGTTCGTCCGCATTCCGGACGAAGAGCTGGAAGCTCTCCGGCAGCAGGAAATGGCCGCGCCCCGTCCGGCGAGCGCCCTCTAGCCATGGGCCCGATGCGGCTGTCGCTCACCGACCGCGCCGCAAAGGCGGTGCTGGTTCGCGCGAAGGATGCGGAGGTGCAAGGCTGGCTGCTGCGCATCGCCGTCGTGGGGGGCGGATGCAACGGGCTCACCTACGATCTCTACTTCGTCGAGAGTGCCCGGCCGGACGACGCTGTCGTCGACGTTCAGGGCCTGCGCATCGCGGTGGATCCCATCAGCGTTCCTCTGCTCGATGGAACCATCATCGACTTGCCGCGCGGACCCGGTTTCCGGTTCGACAATCCCCAGGCCCGCAGCACGTGCTCCTGCGGCGCGAGCTTCGAGACCTAGCGATGCCGAAGATCCTGCGAACGGGCGCGCTCCTGCTCACAGTCGCGGTGCTCGCCTGCCTCATCGGGTTCGTGGAGGCCCGCGTGTCCGGCGGCCCGGCCGAGGCGGCCCGGCCCTGGATGTACGGCCTGCTGGTCTGCTTCGGCGTGATGGCGCTCGCGGCGGCATACATGGCACTGGTCGGCGCGTACCACACCATCCTCGCGCTCTTCGGCTGGGACGGCGGTCCGGGGATCCTGCGCAAGAACCCCCACTACGTTCCCGGAAGCGACGAGCCGCTGGACGACGGAACGCCTCTCGGCCCGAAAGAGTGAAGCGCTACTCGTCGCGCGCAAGCGCGCCGAGTAGTGTTTCGCGCCGCCTCTCCGCGAGGCTCGCGGAGGCGCCGAGCAGCGCGGGATACACCAGCGCCATCGCGATCAGCTCTCCCGCATACGCGACGTAGAGGTGGATGCCTGTCGCGCGGGCGATGGCGTACGGCGCCCATGCGCCTGCGGCAAGCAGGAACATCGCCGCGAAGCGCGAGCCGACCGGCCCGGCGCCACGGATGCGCCGCAAGCGCGCGCCGCGTGCGGGGACCGGAAAGAGGATGCTGATCGCGTTTCCAAAGCTGGCGAGAAGCGGAAAAACGGCGGCATGGGCGAGCAGACCGATCAGGACCTGGCCTGGGGTGACGTGCGCGCCGAGCGTCGCGACCAGGGCGAGGAGCAGGAAGATCGCGAGCGAGAAGAGATACGCGACGGCGTTCTTCGCGGCGAGGACGGAGCGGAGCGCAACGGGCCAGAGGAACCAGCCGCGCGCCGCGTCCACGTCGCGGCCGAATGCGTTGGTGGCGATCTCCAGCACGCCGAGGTGCGCATAGACCGCGGCGATGAGCAGAGGCTGCGGACCGGGAAAGACCGCGCGGACGAGGAGAAGATAGGCGACGGGCACGACGAGCAGCTGCAGCCAGCCGAGCCGCAGCGCGGTCTTTGCCTCTTTCTCGAAGAGCGCTGCGAGGGCGCCCGGCACCAGCGGCACCTTCCACCCCCCTCCCCGCGCCGCTCTTGCATGCGCGCGAACCGCTTCGGGCGGGCGGAGGAGCTCGCGTTGAGAAAGCGCGTGGGCAGCTCCCGTGCACACTGCTCCGAGCACGACCAGGAGCAGCCACGGAGCGAGCGCTTCGATGAAGCGCTTTCTCGAGAGCGCGTCCGCGAACGCCGCCATCCATCCCGCGGGTGTGAGGCGCCAGCCCTCTCCGCTGAAGAGCGTCTCGAGACCGCGCTCCCCGGGCATCTTCGCGGACAACTCGAACCCTGCGAATCCGGCGAGGAGCAGCGCGACGGAGAACATCCGCCGCAACAGCGGACGCGAATCGAACAGCGCCGCGACAGCGGCGCCGAGATGCAGGATGGAGGCAGTTGCAAAAACGGCGAACGCCTCCGCGACCAGCATTGCCCACGCCGCCGGCGCTCCCGGGATGCGGGCGACCGCAAACGCGATGGCGATCATCGGAGGATAGAGGACTAGCCACACGGGATCGAACAGGAGCGCGGCGAGGTTGATGGCGCTGACCAGCAGCTGACTCACCGGGAAGGCGCGGAAGCGACGGGGATCGAGGAAGGCCTGCGTCTGCGCAAGCGCGATGAGCCCGAACCAGACGCGGCCGGCAAGCGCCATCGACATCCAGGCGGCGAAGATGGCCAGAGATGGTATCGGCAAGAGGTCGCGCCGGCGCGCGATCTCCTCGCCGCTCTTCAGGGCAAGCAGCGAGAGCGAGGCGCTGAACGAGGCGCCGATCAGCGCGGCCAACAGACCGATCGCCGCCCTCGCCCATTGCTTGCCATGGACCAGTCGCCGCCACCACAGACGCGCGCGCAAGCCGACGAGAGTGCGCGCCTGCTCGGGCCAGACCGCCCTCACGGCAGGAACGAGAGCGCGCGGGTCCCCCCGCGTCCCTCGCCGACGAGGCGCACGAACGCGTCGGTCAAGGATGCCGCCCCTGGCACGGCCTGGACCACTCCGGAGAGGGTCCCCTGCGCGACCAGGCGGCCCCTGTGGATCACGCCGACGTTGTCGCAGAGCCGCTCCACGACCTCCAGCACGTGAGAAGTGAGGAACACGGTGAGCCGCCCGCGCCGGACCAGGTCCGAGAGGAGCGCGGTGAGCGAAGCCTTCGCCACCGCATCCACTCCCTCGAAAGGCTCGTCGAGGAAGAGCAATTCCGGGCCGTGGATCAGGGCGGAGGCCAACGCCAGCTTCTTGCGCATCCCGAACGAGTAGTCCGCGATCAGCTTCCGCGCCTCGCCGGCCAGCTCCATGGTGGCGAGCAGCTCATCGGCCCGTCGCGCCGACTCGGTGCGCCCAAGCCCGTACAGGCGCCCGACCACGACCAGGTGCTCGCGCCCAGTCAGCCGGTCGAAGAGGAGCAGCCCGTCCGGGACCACGCCGATGCGGCGCTTGAGGGCGTCGCCGGGGGGAAGCTCGAGCACGCGGAGCGTCCCGCTGGTGGGGAGAAGGACACCGGTCAGCATGGAGATGGTGGTGCTCTTGCCGGCGCCATTCTCGCCGAGAAAGCCGTAGAAGCTTCCCCGCGGCACGCGCAGGTCGATGGCGTCGACCGCCACCTGATCGCCGAAACGGCGGGTCAGCGCGTCCGTCTCGATGGCGAAGCCGCTCACGCCGCCGCGGGCTTCTTCCCCAGGCCGACCGGCGGCGGCTGCGCCACGCTGCCGGTGCGCGGCAGCGCCGCGCGGCGCGCGAACGCCAGCGACTCCTGGACGAGTTGCTCGGGGGCACGCTCGATCACCGCCGGCTGCGCCTTTTCGTCGAGGTGCGTGTGCACCTTCATCGAGCAGAACTTCGGCCCGCACATGGCGCAGAACTCGGCGGTCTTGAACGCGTCGTGAGGAAGCGTCTCGTCGTGCTTCGCCTTCGCTGCCTCCGGATCGAGCGAAAGGGCGAACTGCTGGTTCCAGTCGAAGGCATACCGCGCGCGCGAGAGCGCATCGTCGCGGTCCCGCGCTCCCGGGCGGCGGCGCGCGACGTCGGCGGCGTGAGCGGCGATCTTGTAGGCGATGATTCCCTGGCGGACGTCGTCGGCGTTGGGCAGGCTGAGGTGCTCGGCCGGCGTGACGTAGCAGAGCATGGAGGCGCCGTGCCAGCCGGCGAGGGCGGCCCCGATGGCGCTGGTGATGTGATCGTATCCGGGCGCGACGTCGGTGGTGAGAGGACCGAGCACGTAGAACGGCGCCTCGGAGCACGCCTGCTGCTCGATCTTCATGTTCATCTCGATCTGGTCCATCGGCACGTGTCCGGGTCCCTCGATCATCACCTGGACGTCGTGCTCCCAGGCCTTCTCCGTCAGGTACCCGAGCACGCGCAGCTCGGCGAACTGGGCCTCGTCGGAGGCGTCGGCGAGGCAGCCGGGGCGCAACGAGTCGCCCAGCGAGAAGCTGACGTCGTACTTCTTGAAGATCTCGCAGAGCTGGTCGAAGTGCGTGAACCAGGGGTTCTCCCGGCCGGTGGCGAGCATCCACTGCGCCATGAGGGCGCCGCCCCGGCTGACGATGCCGGTGATCCGGTGCTGCGCCAGCGGCAGGAAGTCGCGCAGGATGCCGGCGTGGATGGTCATGTAATCGACGCCCTGCTGCGCCTGCTCCTCGACGATGTCGAGCAGGTCCTGCGGCATGAGGCTCTCGACGCGCTTCACGCGCTCGACGGCCTCGTAGATGGGGACGGTGCCGAGCGGAACGCTGCTGGCGCGGAGCAGCTGGTTGCGGATGTGGGGGATGTCGCCGCCGGTGGAGAGATCCATCACGGTATCGGCGCCGTACTTCAGGCAGCCATGCAGCTTGTGCAGCTCGGTCCGCGCGTCGCCGTCGATCTGGCTGTTGCCGATGTTCGCGTTGATCTTGCACGCCGCGGCGATGCCGATGCACATCGGCTCCACCTCGGGGTGATTCAGGTTCGCCGGGATGATCATCCGCCCGCGAGCCACCTCGGCCCGGATGAGCTCGGCGGGAAGCTTCTCCCGGCGCGCGACGTGCTGCATCTCCTCCGTCACGACGCCCTGGCGGGCGAAGTGCATCTGCGTAACGTTGGAAAAGCCGCGACGCCGCTGGACCCATTCTGCGCGCATGATGGTCCTCCGAGGGGAAAGGACAGTAAATCCCGCCCCTCTGAGCGTCAACACGGATGAGCAGGTAAATCGTTCGTCCTACTTGGCAGCCGCTCCGCTCGCCGCTCCGGGCGCGCTCTTCAGCTCGCCGACGATCCGGCGCGCCCCATAGACGTGATCGAGCGCCTCGACCAGTGCCGCGCTGTCCACCGAGATCGCGCGGTTGACGGTCTCGTCGAAGCCGTATTCACCGCCGAGCGACTGGATGTTCCCATCGAAGATCAAGCCGACGATCTGGCGGTCCTTGTCGAACACCGGCGACCCCGAGTTTCCGCCGATGATGTCGTTGGTGGTGCAGAGGTTGAATGGCGTCGAGAGGTTCAGCTGCTTGCTCTCGTTCGCGCGGATCCAGCTCTCGGGCAGACGGAACGGGTCGCGCCCCGTCGCGCGCTCGAACGCGCCGGCGACGTTGGTGAACGGCAGCACCTGCCGACCATTCTCCGCGTATCCCTTTACCGCGCCGTAGCTGAGCCTGAGCGTGAAGGTGGCATCCGGGTAGTTGCTCTTGCCTTCCAGCTCGAACTTGGCCGCCGCCACGCGCTCCGCTCCGACCGTCTCCAGCGTCTCGACCTCCTCGTCGTGCCACTTGCGGATCGCGCGCGCGTCGCCGTCGACGAGCTTCGCGAACTGGATCATCGGGTCATTCGAGGCGAGCACCGCGTCCCGGCCGCCCTGCCAGAGCTGCTCGCGCACCTTGACGTCGTACAGCTTCGTCTTCACCAGCTCGCTGGCGACCTCTTCCGGGCTCTTCTTGCCGAGCACCTTCTTCACGAACGGATGGTCAGCGCCCAGCTCCTCGCGGACCTTCACCAGGCCGTACGACAGCTTGAACACCTCGAAGTCCTCGTAGATCGGCGCCTTCGAGAAGAGCTTCTGCTTCAGCTGCGGCAGCTTCGCGTCCGTGTACTCGCGCAGCCGCTGCTCGTTGGGTTTCTGCAGCTCCTCGGTGCCGCGGACCAGGTCGCGGGCAATCTTGTAGAGTGGCGAATTGAACCCCGCCCCGAGCTCGATGTACCGGTACTCCTTGCGGCGCGGCTGGAACATCGCGACCGCCTTCGCCACGTCGTCCCATGCGCCCGCGTACTTCCGCCGCAGCGAGGACTTCCCGTCGACCCTTGCGCGCAGCGTCCGTTCACGGCCCACCTTCTGGTTCCAGAGCGTGGGCGTGACCAGCGCCTCGAAGCGGCCCTTGATCGCCTTGTAGCTGTTCTCGGTGCTGAAGAGCGCGTTCTCCGCGATGCGGCGATGCTCGGCGGACTGCTGCGTGAACATGGTGAGAGCGCCGCGATACTGCGCCAGGTCGACCAGCCGCTCCGGCAGCGCGACGTCCCGCTGGTACTGGAGCTGCGCCATCGTCAGCTCGCGGTCGGTGCCGCCCGGATGGCCGGAGACGAACGTGAGATCGCCTTCCTTGGCGCCCGCGGACGACCATCGGAAGTAGTGCCCGGTGCGGGCCGGCTTGCCGTCCTCCCAGGCGCGGAGGAAGGAGACGTCGAGGTCGTAACGGGGAAAATTGAAGTTGTCGGGATCGCCGCCGAAGAAGGCGATGGCCATCTCCGGCGCGAAGACCAGGCGCACGTCCTGGAACCGCTTGTACTTGTAAAGGCTGTACTGGCCGCCGTGGTAGAGGTCGACCACGTCGCAGCGCAAGCGCTCGTTTCCCCCCGCGCACTCCTTCTCGATCGCGGCCATCGCCGCCTTGCGCTTGTCGTTGAACTCCTTGCCCGGCTTGAGCCCCCGGGTGGCACCCTGCACCTGGGCGGTGACGTCCCCGATCTGGATCAGCTCGTTGAGCTCGATCTCCGGGCACTTCACCTCGTTCTCCAGCGCCGGCGCATAGAACCCCTGCGCCACGAAGTCCTTCTCCTTGGTCGACAGCTGCTCGATGCAGGAGTGCGAGCAGTGGTGATTGGTCATCACCAGTCCTTCGGGAGAGACGAAGCTGCCGGAACAGCCGCCGGCGAGCCGCACGGAGGCAAGCTGCGCCTCCTGCAGCCACTGGGCGTCCGGCGCGAAGCCGTACTTCTGCTTCACCTTTTTCGAGGGGAAGTTGTCGAACGTCCACATCCCCTCGTCGCCTCGGGCGGCGAAGGCGAGGACGAGAACACACAGTGCGGCGACGCGCTTCATCGGCGATGACTCCTCGGCAGGGGGCGCCGCTTTTTGCCCGCTTGTCGCCCGCCGGTCAAGGCGCGTGCAAGCGGAGCGAGGGGTTACGGCGCCGCGACGCCGCCCAGGAGCGCCGAGACGCGGGCGATCTCCAGCGCCAGCTCCGGTTCGCTCAGCCAGTCCGCTGGAAAGTGACGCTGGGCGCGAAGGTAGGCATCGAGCTGCGCATCGCGGCCGTACAGGGCGGAGGCGGCCCGGACGGCGTCCGTCAGCTCGTGCAGCGCCGTCTCCGCGGAGCCGAGATTCACCTGGGCAGCCTCCAGGTGCCGTCCCGCCCGGGCGAGCTGCGCACGGTCGTGCAGGCGCAGGTTCTCGCGCCGGGAGACCACCGACATGGAGTCGAGGAACCGCGCCATGTTTTCCACCGCCTGTCGGATCTCGCGCGACGGCGGCGGCGCGGCCTTCGAGAGCGTATAGAGGCTGGCGCGCGTCTCCAGGAAGATCCGCTTGTCGCTGGTGCGGAGCTGCGCGAGAGCTCTCGTGCGGGAGAAGGCGTGTACGTCCTTGAGGGCGTCCTGCAGGGCAGCGAGCACCCGATCGTCCGCGGCGCCGGCGACGCGTTTCGCGTGCCCGCGAAAGAGAAAGGCGAGGTTCGTGGTGGCGCTGCGCACCAGCAGGCTGTTTTCCAGCTCGGCCACGTAGCCGGGAATGACGGTTTCGCGCTCGACCTCCGCGATGAAGCTGCAGACCTGGTAGACGAGCTCGCCGAGGCCAAGCCGGACGCGGCCGCGGAACTCCAGCAGGTCCTGAATCAGCATCCACGGATCGCGCATCACCGTCGGATTGCGGAGCCGGTCGCCGAGGCGGGCCACGTCGCGGCGCATGCCCGAGCACACTGCGGCGACGAGGCTGGCGATCTGCTCGGCAGTGCTCTTGGGGGCCGGTTCCTCCGTCGCCGCGCCCGTGTCGGGTCCGAAAGCGGCGTCCAGATCGCCGGCGCTCTCGTCCTCCGGGGGCGGAGGAAACTGCGCCGTCGCGCCCGCGATCATCTCGTTCACGTTCTGGACGGTGGCGCCGGTGACCGGCGCCATCTCTTCCCAGAGAGCGAGCGTATGGCCACCCTGCTCCGCCTCGTACCGCACCAGATCCAGCTCGGCCACCTTCACGATGCCTTCCGCCGCCGCCATCAAGAGCAGCGTGACGCGGTCGCGCAGCGAGGCGTCGAACTGCTGGGCGATGCCGACCAACTTCCGCTCGACGGCGATCGCGACCTGGTCGTCGATCGGTCGCACCTCTTCACCCATCGCGGACATCCAACGCTCCTGCTAGCGCCCGGTGAAGTCCAGCTCGCCGCGCCAGCGAACGGCGACGGGTTTGCCCTCACGCAACGCGGGCGCGTAAGCGCAACCGGCAATGAAGCGCTGGATGGCCTTGATCGCGCCCGCCGTCGCCTTGCCGCTGACCGTCACCTCGCTGACCTTGCCGTCCGCGCCGACCAGGTAAGCGGCGCGCACGACACCGGCGACCGTCTCGCCTTCGGGAATCACCGGGCCGCTCCCCTTGCACGACTTGCGAACCGGATCGGTCTGGTTCTCGCCGACCTCGGCGCGGACGGGAGTCTTTCGGGAAGTGGCCTGCACCTCAGCGGCGGGCGCGTGCGCGCAGGAGAGCAAGAGGGAGAAGAGGACGAGGCGGCGCATCCGAGCGAGGCTACCCCGCCCGGCGGGCTGGCAAGAAGCCCGGTCATCTTGCCGGTTCGACCTGGTCAGGAAAGTGGGTAGTCAAGAAAACGAGAAAGGCGCACTCCAGGGGAGGAGGTGCGCCCTTCGTCGTCGCGTCCGCTTCCTTCGCCTTACGCCGCCTCGTCGAAGTCCGAGAGGTAGCGGCTGAGGAAGTTTCGCGTGCTCTTCTCCACCTGCCGCACGCGCTCGCGAGAGAGGCCCCACTGCTTTCCCAGGTCCTCCAGCGTTCGCGGGTCGTCCTGCGTCAGGCGGTCGCTCAGGATGTCCCAGGCCAGCTCGCCCATCCGCTTGCGCACGCGGCCGAGGGCGTTGCGCACGTCCTCGTTCTGCTCGGCGCGCAGGAGCTGGGCATCCGGCCCCGGCGTGTCATCTGCGAGGCGGTCCAGGTGGGTTGCGTCGCTGTCACCGTCCGTCCCCAGCGTCTCCTCCAGGGAGATGTCCCGCGGAGGAAGACCGCCGTTGGGCATCGTCCGCCGCACGGCAGAGGGGCCGTCCTTCAGGCAACGGGTGATGTAGGCGCGGATCCACCACACCGCGTATGTCGAGAACCGGTTGCCCTTCTCCGGGTCGAAGTGCTCGATGGCCTTGAGCAGGCCGTAGTTGCCCTCCTGGACCAGGTCCTCGAGACGGACGCCGCGCCCCATGAACTTGCGGGCGACCGAGATGACGAGGCTCAGGTTGTGCACCACGAGCTTTTCCTGCGCGCGCTTGTCGCCCTTCCGCGCCTTCCGCGTGACCACGAGCTCCGTCTCGCGGTCGAACGGCGGGTGGGCGCGGATCAGCTTGATCAGCGGCGCCAGATCGTCGAATTCACTGCGGTCGCGCGGCATCTGCCTTCCTTCCTCTCATCCCCTTGGGCATCACACCCAAACGCTCGAAATCACCTTTCGATCCGACTCCTGAACGATCCAGCCGTTCACACATTCCTTTGATGCACGACGCGCGACGTTGTTGCGCATTTCATTTCGCGTCGTTATGACGCAGGGTCCTTCTCTCGGGTCCCTATAGATGCCCGGGGAGCGGATTCGTTGCCGAAATCAGCCGCTTTCCACCCCCCCGTCCAGCGGTGGTTCGAGGCGTCGTTTCCGGCTCCCACACGTGCGCAAGCCCTCGGCTGGCCGCCAATTCTCTCGGGAGAATCGACCCTTCTCCTCGCGCCCACCGGGTCCGGGAAGACGCTTGCAGCCTTTCTGACGGCCATAGACCGCCTGATGTTCACGGAGGCTCCAGCAAAAAAGGAGCGTTGCCGGGTTTTGTACGTTTCGCCGCTCAAGGCCCTGGCCGTCGACGTGGAGCGCAATCTCCGCGCCCCGCTGGCGGGCATCGCGACGCAGGGCGGTGTCCTGCACGTCCCCCAGGTGGCCATCCGCACGGGCGACACCCCGGCGAGCGAGCGGGCGCAGATGCTGCGTACGCCGCCGGATATCCTCATCACCACGCCAGAATCGCTGTACCTGCTGCTCACTTCGCAGGCGCGCGAGATTCTTCGTCCGGTCGAGACCGTCATCGTCGACGAGATCCACTCACTCGTTCCGACCAAGCGCGGCGCCCATCTATTCCTCTCCCTCGAGCGCCTTCAGCAGCAGGCGCGGCGCGAGCTCCAGCGCATCGGCCTCTCCGCCACCCAGCGCCCGCTCGACGAGGTGGCGCGCCTGCTCGGCGGCGGACAGCCCGCCGGGAAGAAATGGCGGCCGCGGCCGGTGACGATCGTCGACGCGGGATCGAAGAAGGAGCTGGAGGTCCGGGTGGAGGTGCCGGTCGACGACCTGTCCAGGCTCGGCGAGCTGGAGGAGATCCCCTCCGGGCCGGCTTCCGCCGGGCCGCAGCGGCGAAGCATCTGGCCTTCCATCCATCCGAGGCTGCTCGAGCTCATCCGGGCGCATCGCTCGACGATGATCTTCGTCAACAGCCGGCGCCTCGCGGAGCGGCTCGCGGGCGCGCTCAACGAGCTTGCCGGCGCGGAGGTGGCGCTCGCCCACCACGGGTCGGTCGCGCGCGACAAGCGCCAGGAGATGGAGGATCGGCTCAAGCGGGGGGCTTTGCCGGCGATCGTCGCCACGTCCTCGCTGGAGCTCGGCATCGACATGGGCGCGGTGGACCTGGTCGTGCAGATCGAGGCTCCGCCGTCGATCGCGTCGGGTCTGCAGCGCATCGGGCGCGCCTCGCACCAAGTGGGCGGCGTGCCAAAAGGGGTGATGTTCCCCAAGCACCGCGGCGACCTGCTCTGCAGCGCCGCGGCCGCGTGGGGAATGGGCGCCGGGCAGGTCGAGGAGACGTTCTATCCGCGCAACCCCCTGGACGTGCTCGCCCAGCAGATCGTCGCCCACACCTCGGACGGCGTGCACAAGGTCGACGAGGTCTACGAGCTCGTTCGCCGGGCGGCGCCGTTCGCGGATCTGCCCCGCGGCTCGTTCGACGGCGTGCTCGACATGCTCTCCGGGCGCTATCCCTCCGACGAGTTCGCCGAGCTGCGCCCGCGGCTGACGTGGGATCGGATCGCCGGAACGCTTCGGGCGCGCGAGGGCGCCGCCCGCGTGGCCGTGGCAAATGCCGGCACCATCCCCGATCGCGGTCTGTACGGCGTGTTCCTGGCGACCGGGGAGCCCCGCGGCTCCGCCGCGGGGCGGGCGGAGGCCGAAGGCCGGAGCATTGGCGGCGCCGCAGGCGGCAAGCAGCGGCGGGTCGGCGAGCTCGACGAGGAGATGGTGTTCGAATCGCGGGAGGGCGAGGTGTTCGTGCTCGGCGCCTCCAGCTGGCGCATCGAGGAGATCACCCAGGACAAGGTGATGGTCACCCCGGCTCCCGGCGAGCCGGGGAAGATGCCGTTCTGGCACGGCGACCGGCCCGGACGCCCGCTGGAGTTCGGGACGCACGTCGGGCGACTCTCCCGCGAGCTGGCGCGCACGCCGAAGGCGAAGGCGCTCTCGCGGCTGCAGGCGGACGGGCTCGACGAGCGGGCAGCGTCAAATCTCCTGCAGTACCTGCACGACCAGGCGGATGCCACCGGCGAGGTTCCCAGCGACGAGACGGTGATTGTCGAGCGCTACGTCGACGAGGTCGGCGACTGGCGCGTCTGCGTGCTGACCCCGTTCGGCGCGCGCGTGCATGCGCCGTGGACCACCGCCGTCGTGCGCCGGCTGGAGCAGGACCGCGGCTTGGAAGTGGAGACGATGTGGACCGACGACGGCATGGTCTTCCGCATCGCCGAATCCGACGCGCCGCCCGAGCCGGAGCTGTTCTTTCCACGCGCGGACGAGGTCGAGGACCTCGTGGTGCAGGCGCTGGGGACGACCTCGCTCTTCGCCGCGCGCTTCCGCGAGAACGCGGCGCGGGCGCTGCTCCTGCCGCGCCGACATCCGGGCCGGCGCAGCCCGCTCTGGGCGCAGCGAAAGCGGGCGCGCGATCTGCTCCAGGTCGCCTCGCGGTACGGCAGCTTTCCTCTGCTGCTGGAGACGTACCGGGAATGCCTGCGCGACGTCTTCGACCTTCCCGGGCTGCAGGAGACGCTGCGTCGCGTGCAGGACCGCCGCCTGCGCGTCGTCACCGTCGACTCGCGCACGCCCTCGCCGTTCGCCGCTTCGCTGCTCTTCAGCTATGTCGCGAACTTCATCTACGACGGCGACACCCCGCTCGCCGAGCGCCGCGCGCAGGCGCTCTCCGTCGACCAGGCCCAGCTGCGTGAGCTGCTGGGCGAGGCGGAGATGCGCGAGCTGCTCGACGCGCGTTCCATCGACGAGCACGAGCACGCGGCCCAGCGCCTGTCCCGCCCGGCGCACGGAATCGACGGGCTCCACGATCTGCTGCTCGCGCTCGGCGACCTTTCCGAGGGGGAGCTGCGGCGGCGGTTCGAAGGCGACCCGCCGCTGCAGGAGCTGTTCGAGCAGCGCCGCGCCTTTCCGCTGAACCTCGCCGGCGAGAAGCGATGGGTCGCGGCGGAGGACGCGGCCCGCGTCCGCGATGCGCTCGGCGTCCCGCCGCCAGCGGGGCTTCCGCGGGAGCTTCTCGAGCCGGTGAAGGACCCGCTGGGCGACCTCGTCTCGCGCTGGGCGCGCACCCACGGCCCGTTCCGGGCCGAAGACCTCGCCTCGCGCTGGGGGATCGGCGTTGCCGTGGTCCGGGAGGCGCTGGAGCGGCTCGCATCGCAGGAGCGGGTGCTCGAGGGCGAGTTCCTGCCCAACGGCCGAGGCCGCGAATGGGTCGACGCGGAGGTCCTCAAGGGACTCAAGCGCCGCGCGCTCGCGAAGCTGCGCAAGCAGGTGGAGCCCGTGGACCCCGCCGCGCTGGGGCGCTTTCTCGCCGACTGGCAGGGGATCGCGCGGCCGCGCCGGGGCCTCGATGCGCTGCTCGGCGCCGTCGAGCAGCTTCAGGGCGCGCCGCTGGTCGCGAGCGCGCTCGAGCGCGAAATCCTTACCGCGCGGATCCAGCCGCTCCGCCCAGGCGATCTCGACGTCCTCTTCTCCGCCGGAGAGCTGATCTGGCGCGGCGTCGAACCGGTGGGAAGCCGCGACGGGCGCATCGCGCTGTACCTCACGGACCACTATCGGCTGCTCGCGCCGCCCCCGAAGAAAGCGGAAGGCGCGCTCTGCGAGAAGCTCCGCCAGGAGCTGCGCAGGCGCGGCGCCTCGTTCTTCGCCGACCTGACGGCGGCGACCGGCGCATTCCCCGCCGACCTCCTGAAGGCGCTGTGGGACCTGGTCTGGGCCGGCGAGGTCACGAACGATACGCTCGCGCCGCTCCGATCGTACCTGCGCGGGCCGCCGAAGGAAGATCGCCGCACGCCGCATCTCGGGCGTCCCTTCCGCTCGCGGCGGATCGGTCCGCCGGGCAGCGAGGGCCGCTGGTCGCTGCTTCCCGAGGCGTCGGGAACGCCCACCGAGCGCGCTGCCGCCCTCGCACAGGCGCTTCTTTCGCGGCATGGCGTGGTCACGCGCGAATCGGTCCACGCGGAGGAGATCGCCGGAGGCTTCGCGGCGGTGTACCCGGTGCTGAAGGCGATGGAGGAAGCCGGACGCGCGCGCCGCGGCTACTTCGTCGCCGGGCTCGGGGGCGCCCAGTTCGCCGTTCCCGGCGCCGAGGATCGGCTGCGCAGCTTCCGCGACGCGCCTCCGGAACCGGCGACGATCGTGCTTGCGGCGACCGATCCCGCGAACCCCTACGGCGCGGTCCTGCCCTGGCCGCGTGTGGACGGCGAGGGCCGCGCCCAGCGTGCCGCGGGCGCGCAAGTGGTGCTGCACGACGGCATGCTCGTCGGCTGGCTCAGCCGGAGCGAGCACAACCTGCACACGTACCTGCCCGCCGAAGAGCCCGACCGGTCGCGCTTCGCGCGCGCACTGACACACGGCCTCGCCTCGCTCGTCGAGGACGGCCGGCGCCGGGCCCTGCTGATCGCCCGCGTCGACGGCGAAGACGTCAACGGATCTACGCTCGCGCCTGCGCTGAAGGAAGCCGGGTTCACGGCTGGCGTCCGGGGCTACCTGAAGCGCGCTCCCCTCGGCCGTGGGACTCCCCCGGCCGAAGCCATGGAGGCTCTGGAAGAGGAAGATGCCTGAGGGCGACACCATCTTTCGCGCCGCCACCGCCCTGCGCAAGACGCTGGTCGGCGCCCGCGTGACGCGGTTCAACGGCAATCTCGGCCGCGCCCCACTCGGCGAGCGCATCGAGGAGGTGACCTCGCGCGGCAAGAACCTCCTCGTCCGCTTCGAAAAGGGACGGACGCTGCGCACGCACATGATGCTCCACGGATCGTGGCACATCTATCGCGAAGGCGAGCGCTGGCGACGGCCCGCCTTCCAGGCCCGGCTCGAGCTGCATGCCGACAACGGCTTCGTCGCCGTGTGCTTCAACGCGCCAGTCGTCGAGTGGCTGAAGCCGGCCACCATCGAGGAGCTCGGCCCCGACGCGACGATCGACGCGTTCGATGGCGAGGAGGCGAGGCGCCGGCTGAGACAGATGGGTGGTGCTTCCCTCGAGCGCGCCCTGCTGGCGCAGTGGGCCCTGTCCGGCGTCGGCAACGTCATCAAGTGCGAGGCCTTGTTCCTCGAGCGCCTCGATCCGTTCCGCACCGTGGCCTCCCTCGAGGACCGCGCGCTCGATTCGCTCATCGACCGTTCGCATCGCCTCCTGGTGCGCAACCGGACGGCCGGGCCGCGGAATACCCGCAACGCCCTCGGCGGTTCGCGGATGTGGGTCTACGGCCGTTCCCGCAGGCCCTGCCTCGTCTGTGGCGATCCCGTCCGCGTCAAGACGACGCAGCGGATCACGTACTACTGCGCGCGATGCCAGAAGTGATAGAAGACCCGATTCGATGGGATCCGTCGAAGATCTTCTGAGCTGGGGCGTATTCCTCCGTTTCGCGGCGATCGGCACCTACGCCGCCGCGTTCGTCTCCTACGCCGGGCGGCTGGCGATCCAGAAGCTGAAGCTCGACCGCGCGGCGACGGCGCTGGCGGTGCTCGGCGTCGCCACGCACACCGCCTATCTGGTGACGCGCTGGATCGCCGCCGGGCAGATCGAGATCCTCTCCCGCGAGAAGAGCGGCGACGTGCTCAGCTCGATGGATCGCTTCTGGTTCATGGTCTCGCATCCGCCGTACACGAACCTGTTCGACGCGCTCAACTTCGTCGCCTGGGCGATGATGGTCTGCTACCTGATCATCGAGCGCAAATGGGGGCTGCGCGTCGTCGGCGTGCTGGCGGTCGCGCTGGCGCTCGTCGCCATGGGTGAGGCGTCGCTGGTGGCCGACAAGCAGATCGAGCCCCTGGTCCCGGCGCTGCAGAGCTACTGGATCCTGATCCACGTCGGAATGCTGTTCGTCGCCTATTCCCTCTTCACGCTCGGCGCGGTCTGCGCGCTGCTCTACCTGGTGCGGACGGGCACGCCCACCGCCGTCCTCGGCGGGGTGCAGGCGGTCGCGGCGGGGCTGCTCCTGGCGCTCGTCGGCGGAGCCCGCCTCCTCTTCGGCGCCACCTACGAGATGGCGCCGGGGTGGCAGCACCAGATCCAGAGCCGGCTGCATCCGGGCAAGCTGCTCGACGTCACGACGGCGGCGCATGTCGTCCTCCCGGGCACCGACAAGGCGGTGAAGTTTCTCACTCCGGTCGCAGGCGTGGGCCCATTCCTGCTCGGCGCGATCGTCCTCTTCGCCATCGCCGCCGTCGTCTACTACCGGCAGCGGAGCACCGAGTCGGGCGTGCGGGCAGCCGGGTACAAGCTGGTGACGGCAGGATTCGCCCTTCTCACGCTCGGACTCGCGCTGCTGGTGTGGCGGATCGTCCGGTCCCCGGAGATCACGTTGCCGGAGGGCGTGCAGCTCGCCCCGGGTGAGCACGGTCCGTTCCGGCTTTCCCTCGCTTCGAACTACGCGCTCGGGCTCATCGCCCTCGTCTGGGGAACGACGTTGGGCTTCCTGCTCACGACCCCCCTGCGCAATCGCATCTCCGAGAGCCTGCCCGATCCGCGCAAGCTCGAGGACATCACGTACCGCGTCATCATCGCGGGCTGGCCGCTCTTGACCATCGGTATCGTCATGGGCGGGATGTGGGCGAACGAGGCCTGGGGTCGCTTCTGGGGGTGGGACCCGAAAGAGACGTGGGCGTTGATCACCTGGGTCGTCTATGCCGGCTACCTGCACACGCGGATCACGCTCGGGTGGGCAGGAAAGCGCCCTGCCGCGATCGCCGTCTTCGCGTTCGCGGTGGTCGTGTTCACGTTCATGGGCGTGAACCTCGGCCTGACCGGTGAAGGTCTTCATACGTACGGCGCGGGATGAGCCCCGCGGCCGGCAAGCTGCTGGTCGTCCTCGGGCTGGCCATCGCCGCAGTCGGATTGCTTTTCTGGCTCGCGCCTGGAACTCTGCGCTGGATGGGCCGGCTCCCGGGCGACGTCCGCGGTGAGCACTTTGTCTTTCCCATCGTGACCTGCCTGGTGGCGTCGCTGGTGCTGACGATTCTCGTCAACCTGGCGGCACGGCTGTTCCGGTAGACAAGCAGCACGCAGGTGAGGGCGCGCACGCGTCTGCCTTCTAGAGAAGCCGGTAGAGCTGCTCAGCCAGGGAGGTCAGCTCGGGCGCGGCCTTGAGCTTCGAGACCCACCGTTCGGGAATGCGCGACTTGCCGAACTTCGCGCCGAGCAGCGCGCCTGCGACGCAGGCGTTGGTGTCGGGCATGGCGCTTCTCCCGGCGGCAGATTCTATCCTTGCCTGCGAAGCTCGGCTTCGGCGAACTGCAGCCGGTCGTTTCCCCAGAAGCTGCGCTCACCGACGAACAGTGTGGGGACGCCGAACACGCCGCGCGCCAGGGCCAGATCGGTGTTCTTGCGCAGGCAGTCCTTGATCTCCTGGTCCTCCGTCCGGGCCACCAGCGCCTTGCCGTCGAGGCCCGCCTTCTTCAACGCGCGCTCGATCACGGGGGCGTCGGAGATGTCGTCGCCCTGCCCCCAGTACGCGTGGAAGAGAGCGTGCATGGCCTCGGCGCCCTTGCCTTTGAGATCGGCGGCGATGCAGGCGCGCAGGGCCCGGATGGTGCTGACCGGAAAGGCCTTGGGGATCTGCATCTTCACCCCGTAGTCCTGCGCCCAGCGCGCCGTGTCCTCGCTCATGTACTTGAGCTGCTGCGGAGGCGGGATGTGGTGACCGGTCGCCTTGCGCAGCCCGCCGAGCGTGATCGCCAGCAGGCGCGCCTTTGCCCCCGTGCGCTGCTCGATGCCGGCGAGCTGCGTGGAGGCGAGATAGCTGTAAGGAGAGCCCAGGTCGTAGAAGAAATCGAAGGTCTTCGTCATCCGCGCCCCTCTAGAACGGTTCTGATGCGCTGTACAGTCTCAAGCGAGCTAACATGCAGGCATGCTGAAGATCTGCCCCGTCTGTCGCAGGACCTGGTCGGGCGGTCGCGACTGCCCGCGCTGTGGCGAGGGGCATCCACTGATCGACGTGGCGCAGCCGCAGGGACGCAAGACGTTCTTGCGCGACCGCGAGCTGGCGGCGGCCATCCGCGGCTACTACGGCGCGCGGACCGGGATGCTGATCGCCTTCTGGGGCATTCTGGTCGGGCTCGTCCTGGCACTGTTTCTCTGGCGCAAGGCGATGCTCGCGCCCGCAGGGCACCAGGTCGCGCTCATCGCCGCGGCCGGTGTGTGCGCGCTCGTCCCCTTCGTCGTCGCCGTCGTGCTCGCCAACCGGGTGGTCCGGCGGTTCAGCCGCGGCTGCATCGGGCGCGCCCCGGGGCCATCCGACATCCGCATTGCCCGGTCCGACGAGCCCGCCAGGACTACCTGAGGCCTGCGTCGAGCTCTTCCGACAGAGCGAAGAGCACCTCCTGCGCGGCGGCGACCTTGGCGGGATCTGTTCCCAGCACCCGCCGCACTGCTTGCTCGACCGTGCCGGTGCGCAGGTTGTCGAGCTTGCGTCCCTTCGCCGTCAGCGCCAGCAACGCGCGTCGGGCATCGCGCGGATCGGGCCTGCGCTGGAGGATGCCGCGCGCCTCGAGCCGCTTGAGGATGCCGGTCAGCGTCGAGGGATGGACGTGGAGGATCTGCGCGACGCGGCCAGCGGGCGTCCCGGGAAAGCGGCCGACGATCCGGACCACGAGGCGCTGCGGCCCCGTCATGCCGAAGTTCGCTTCCATCCTCTTCGAGGCCGACTGCAGGGCGTGGTCCACCGCCCAGAGCAGGCGCATGAAGTCGAGCACCGCGCCGAGCGGCGGCTCCCGTTGGTCGTCCGCGCCGCGGGTTTCGGTCGAATCCGGCATCGTTGGAACGCCAACGATTCGCATGGAGCTGTCCGGCGCGCAAACGTCACTTGATCAGCGCCGTCAGCTCCTTGAACTCGGGCGTGCCCGCGACTCCGAGAAGATCGAACAGGACCGCCTCGGTGCTGGTGAGCGTTGCGCCGGCTTTCTCGCAGAGGGCGAGCCCGACTGCGCGGTTCTCGTCGCTCCGGGAGATCACCGCGTCCTGCGCCACGAACACCGAGAAGCCTCCCCGCAGCAGGTCGCGCACCGTCTGGAAGACGCAGACGTGCGCCTCCATTCCGACCACGATGGCCTGCCGGCGTCCGGTGCCGAGGATCTCACGGGCGATCGGTCTGGAGGCGCCGCAGGAGAACTCCATCTTCGTCATCGGATCGGCGGGGAGCAGCTCGCGCAGTGAGGACACGGTGGGCCCGAGGCCCTTCGGGTACTGCTCGGTCGCGACGACGGGCATGGCGAGACGCCTGGCGGCGCGGATCAGCACCTCCGCGTTCTTCTTCAGCCTGGCGAGAGGGGCGGGCGGCATCGCGGTCGCCAGCCGTTCCTGCACGTCGATCACCAGAAGGAGCGCGTTCCCGCGGTCCAGCGCAAGCGCTGCAGCAGCGTCTTCAGATGGCATAGCCCTGGGCGCCGCTCGCCGCGGGCGCCTCCGGGTCGAGGACCACGTTCACGCACGCAACCGTTCCCGACTGGACGGCCCGCTCCAGCGCTGGCCGGATCCGGGCCGGCTCCGTGACGTGCTCGCCATGCCCGCCGAGCGCCTCGATCACCTTGTCGTAACGCGTGGGCGCAAGCTGCGTCGCCGGGCTCTTCTCCGGACCGAAGAGCTGCACTTGCGGCAGCCGGATCTGTCCCCACGCGGCGTCGTTCCCGACCACCACCACCATCGGGAGGCGGAACCGAAGGGCGGTGTCGAAGTCCATGCCGTTGAATCCGAACGATCCATCGCCCTGGATGACGAAGAGCGGCCGATCGGGATGCAGGAGCTTCGCCGCGATGCCGAACGGCGCGCCCACTCCCAGGCACCCGAGCGGTCCCGGGTCGAGCCAGCGGCCCGGCTTGCGCAGCGCGATCACCTTCGCGGCGATGGCCACCCAATTGCCTCCGTCGGCGACGAACATGCTGTCGCCCGCGTCGTGGGCGACAGCGTCGAGCTCCCTGGCCAGGCGGAAATGGTGGATCGGCACCTGGTCGGATCGCTCGTATGCCGCCTGTCGCGCGGCCTTCTCCTTCTCACGGCCGCGAAGGTCGCGCAGCCATCCATCGCCGCGGCGCCGCTTGGCGATCGCCGCGGCCAGTTGCTCGAGGACGCTGCGGGAATCTCCGACGATACCAACGTCCACCGCGCGGTTGCGGCCGATCTCCGCGCCGTCGCTGTCGATCTGCACGATCTTCGCCGTCTCGGCGATCCCGGCGCCGTACCCGAGCCGGAAGTCGAGCGGCGTCCCGGCGATCACCACCACGTCCGCTTCGCCCAGAGCGTCCTTGCGCGTCTGCGAGAAGAAGTGCGGGTGATCCGCGGGAAGGCAGCCCCGGCCAGCGCCGTTCAGGTACACCGGAGCGCCGAGTCGCTCGGCGAAGGCAGCCAGCGGCGCGGCGGCGTCGTCCCAGTGGATCGAGCTGCCGGCCACGATCACCGGCCGCGCGGATGCCGACAGCAGCTCGCCCGCGCGATCGACGAACGCCGGATCTCCGGGCTGCCTCGCGCGCGTCCGGTACGAGACGGGCAGCGGCGCTTCGCTTTCCTCCACTCCATTGGAGAGCACGTCCCAGGGCACTTCCAGGAACACCGGTCCAGGGCGGCCCGTCAGCATGGTCCGGAACGCTTTCGCGAGGTACGTCGGAACGCGATCGGGAGAGGGGATCCGATCGGACCACTTGGTGATCCGGGTGAACAGGTCCACCTGCTCCATCTCCTGCAGCGATCCCTTGCCAGCGTTGAAGCTGGGCGCGGCGCCCCCGAGCAGGAGCACGGGGCTGCTCGCGGCATAGGCATTGGCGATGCCGGTCAGCGCGTCGGTCACGCCCGGACCCGCGGTGACCGCGCAGACGCCGATTCCCCGGGTCAGCCGCGCCGTTGCGTCGGCGGCGTGCGCGGCCGCCTGCTCGTGCCGCGTGTCGACGATGGCGATGCCCTCTTCCACGCAGGCGGCATAGATCGGAGCGATGTGCAGCCCCGAGAGCGTGAAGAGATGGCGCACGCCCTCGGCCTTGAGCATCCGCACGAGGAGCTGCGCACCGGTCGCGGTTCCCACATTGACCTCAGTTCGCTTCCAGCTTGCCCACGGCAATCGCGCCGGGTATTCGCCCGGATGCGGTCTGGATGCTGGCCTTGTATCCCGCACGGGGCACGGCGCCATCGAAAACCGTGCCACGGCCGCCTGCTGAAAGAAGTTCGAAGCTAAAGCTTGCCAGCTCGTCTCCAGCGGTCAATGTCACATCCGGTGCGGGCGCGGCGCCGGTGCCCTGCAGGGCGAGCCCGACCACGAGGACGTCCCGCAACAACCCGGTTCCCATCGCCGCCTTGGAGATCGCGTTGGACAGGACAGCACCCGCGGCGAATCCGTCGAACCTCACCTTCGTCGAATCCAACGGGAGGTTCAGAGCCAGCCCGCGGAGCTGCACGCTCGCGGTGGCCTTGATCCGCAGCGTCAGGACGGTGCAGGAATCGCAAGCGTCTGCGACGAGCTGCAGCGGAGTGGCGGCCGATGGCGTGTACGTCAGTGTCGTGGCCGGGTGAGGATCGACAGTCACCGTGACCGGCGGACTCGTCGTCGCGCCGCCCGGACCGACCGCGTGAAGCGTATACGTCGTCGTCACCGTCGGCCGGACGGCGAGCGAGCGGCGCGGCCCGACATTGATCGTGGTCGTGCCGCTGCTGACGCTGTAGTTGACGGCGTTTCCACTCCAGCTCAGCGTCGCCTCGTCTCCCTGCACGATCGAGGGCTTGTCCACCGAGAAGTTGCTCACCGATGGCGGGACGCCGACGCGTGCAGCCATCTTGGCCGTCACCGAGTCCGGGTGCCGGCCAGTCTTGTTATACGCAGTCAACGTATAGATGGTCGTGGCTGAAGGGCGCACGACCAGCGAGCCGCTCACCACCACGTCGTCGGCGCGTCCCGTGGAGCCGTCGGTGAGCGTCGTGCGCTCGGCGCTCGTCGTGGTCCATACCAGGCTCACTTCGCTTCCAGGCGAGACCTGTCCCGGCATCGCATCGGCGGCGTCGACGGCGAGCAGCGGTCGCAGCGTGATGGCGATGCCGCGCGTCGCCTCGATGCCGTTCTCGTTCGTCGCCCGCAGCGTAAACGTACCGGAGGCGGACGGAACCACCGTGACCGGGCTGCCGTGTACGACGCCGGGGGCAGGCTCGATGCGCACGGTGCTCGCTCCCCGGACCGCGAACGAGAACGTCACCGGAGCACCCACGTCGGGATTGGCTTCGTCCACCGCGAAGCTGTCGATCACCGGCGGCCCGCTCGAGCACGCCACGGCGGCGATGGTGACGAGCAGCCAGCAGCGCGTTCAGATCGTCGCCATCAATCCTGTTCGTGGCGCCAATCAGGTCCGCCTGCCACCGGTAGACCGCGCTCGACTGCGTCGCGTTGAAACTGTCCGCGAGATCGATCAGGTCCTCTCCGTCGATGCGGCCGTCGAAGTTGGTGTCGCCAAGGCCGCGGACCCCGGCGGCGGAGACAGCCGCAGTATCGATCTGCCAGAAGCCGCGTCCGTAGGTGGCAACCGTGAGCCGCTCGCTGCCGCCTGGGGACCCCGGAGGAGCGAAACAGACGTCGCGCACTTCGACCAGCGGAAGCGATCCCGCTCCGAAGCGCGACCAGGTCGAGCCAGAATCCGTCGACCGGTAGAGCCCGATCATCGTCCCGACGTAGAGGATTGCCGGATCGCCGGGATCGACCTTGATCACGTTTGCGCCCACGTTCGGGAGCCCGCCACTCGCGACCGGCTGCGCGCCGAGCGATGTCCAGGTCGCGCCGCCGTTGTCGGTCCGAAACACGTGCCC